>CAMWQY010000171.1 GCA_947176355.1 uncultured Porphyromonadaceae bacterium | reverse complement strand
TTCAGTCGGCCAACAACCGACTGAAACAGTGATACATGTAAAATAAGAGGCTTACAATAAGATGTAACTCATTTATGCCTGTTGCCGTTTCGATTTGTTATGGATTCGGTTCTCAAGATAGAGGTTGCCTCACTTACTTGAGTAAATATTTGCATATCTCACCATATTTCCTTAAATTTGCAGATGGATATCAAGTAGAGAGGTATGATCAACATGATAAGCATACATAATTTCAAGTCTATAGTAGATCTTGACTTGGGGTTGGGTCAATTTAATGTAATAATTGGTCCCAATGGCTGTGGTAAATCCAATATTCTGGAAGCAATATCGTTTGCAAGTGCAGCTGCCCAGAATAAGCTTGATTATGAGTATCTCGTAAACCGAGATGTCCGTATGGCTGATGCGAAGTTCATGGTCAATGCTTTTGAAAATGAAGAGAATGACAAAGAAGATTTATCCAATAATACGGTAAGAATTGGCGGAATTGTAGAGAATGAGCCATTCTTGTTTCATGTATATTATGACGAATCATCAAAAAAATGGATAAATTTTGCCGATCGAATAATCAAAGGGTTAAAAGCTTATAAGATTGATACCGAAAAATCGGTAGAATCTAATGATGGGTTAATAAAAATTATAGCTCAAGCTTTTGAAGGCGATGTTGATAACGTAAATTTAATGAAAGATATTTTTGAGTCGTTGATATCGCCATCATCTGAATTAATTGACTTTCTTACTTATCGACCGACAGAGCATTTCTTACGTAAAACTTTTGAAACCTCAATTTTTCCTCTCGGAGTGCATGGTGAGGGTCTTCTGAAATACTTGAAGGAAGCTGCAGGGGAAAAGAATAGGGTGCTTTTTGAGGAAATAAACGATGGGTTGCGACTCCTTGATTGGTTTGACGGTTTTCAGATTCCTGATGACCTGCTGACCAACGAATACCGTCTTGCGATTGGTGACAGATACCTGAAAGATTCGCTCCATTTCTTCGATGAGAAAAGCACTAATGAGGGCTTCCTTTTCCTTCTTTTCTATCTGACGCTTTTCAATAGCAAGGATACTCCAAAATTCTTCGCTATCGATAATATCGAGACCGCGCTCAATCCGAAACTTATCACGAAACTTACCGACTATCTGATAAAAAGAAGCTTTGCCAATGACAAGCAGGTAATCGTAACGACACATAGTCCATACGTGCTTGATGCGCTCGATCTAGCAAACGATGAAGTACGCCTTTTTGTGGCGCGTCGTAATATCGACGGACACACACGCCTTGAGCGTATTCCTTATCGCGAAGACCGAAAGATGAAACTTTCCCAACTCTGGATGAGTGGACTTATCGGTGGACTACCTGACAATTTCTGATTATGAGCATCAAGATTGGCATCGTATGCGAGGGCATATCCGACTATAGGGTCTTAAAGTACATTACGGAGCGTTATCTACGTGATGAGGATGTGTATGTCATTCCTCTAAAGCCTAAGGAGACTGCTTACGGTACACAAGATGGTTTCGGTTCATGGCAGGGAGTCTTGGAATACATAAAAGGTGATGACCAGATGATTGTCGAGGCTGTCAAGGAAGGTTGTCGCTATGTCATAGTGCATATTGATACAGATGTGCGCGATCAATACGGAGTGCCAAAAGATTTTGAAAGTGAGAAAGAACTACATGAAAATGTTAAATCCAAATTGACGGCGCTTGTCCATACAGATTTTGACCCGAACTTGCTGATATTTGCCATTGCCATTCATGAAACGGAATGTTGGCTTATTCCTTTCCTTACAGAGGACAAGAAGAGTTGTTCTAAGATTGACTCATGTGTAAATACAGTAAATAAATTACTCAAGGACAAGGGTTTTATTGACAAAGACAACAAAAACGCCGAAAAGGTAAGGCCTATTTATCAATATATACTGAATCAGAAAAGAAAAGCCAAAGACATAAAGAAGCTATCTGCATACAACTATGGATTTGCCTATTTCATCAATACACTCGATAGAATAAAAACCGACTTGCATTAGATGTATCTGTCCATTGGCGTAGTTTGGTCGGGTAAGAAAATTAGCGTTAACTATTAAAACAGTCAATATGATTGCGACTGGAGAGGGGAGGGTGGAGCTGAAGCTCCATAGCAGTAAGAAATTTAATGGGGCTTGTGGGGAGGGTGTTTCACCTGGCGACAAACCTGTTGCGCAGTTAAAATCAATAAATTTTTTAAGTTAAAAATATTAAGGGGCCAAAATCATTGGCTACTGATAATTTAGGTCCCACAGTATTAAGCAATTGGATAGGTAATGGAATTAAAAATACTATAATTCAAACAAATATGTCTTGATGTATTTGTACTTATACGCTTACTTCTTGGGATGCTTAGATGATAAAAAGAATTAAAGAAGAAAGTCGGCGGTTCCTTTTGTTTTGAAAATATTTCGGAAATTCAAGTTTTTTTTATTAAATTTGCGGTATGAGTAAACATGGGTCTAATATTGAAGGAATCTTCCGCCAAGGAAGCATCATGGATCAAGCTTGCGAGGTGTTTTCCTTTAGGATGGATTTCTATAGCAAGCCGAATTTCTTTGAAGCGTTCTTCAAGGAATGGGACAGTCATCTCGCGGAGTTCAACAAAAGCAGGGTGGAGTTTAATGTCAAACAGCTTAATATCATACAGCAAAGCATGGTGAATATTGATGCTGTGGCTCAGGCTTTGAACACTACTATCGAGAGCATCCAGGATTCGATGACCTATATTCACTCATCTCTGTATGAAAGGATGGAGTATGATGCCGAAGATGCTGATATGGTATTGTTTGTAAATCCATATTTCATTCAACTCTATTTTCGCCATGTGAAAATGGATGAGTACAGGTTGACGATATGCAAGTTGTTGTCTCTCATGATATTTGACCTGTGGAAGACCAATGTGGTGTCATTGGTCGATTTTCAAATGAATATGGAGGCTTCGCAGATTATAAGCAGAGAGTTGTATCTTTCTCAGGAAGAGGGGTTTGGTGGGTACAGACCAATTGAAAACAATAAGCTTTGTCAACAGTTTTCAACTCATCAGTTTGTAGAGGATCGTTTTCTTTGTGTAATCAAAAACCTTCTTAGCCTTGTAGATGTTCCATTTAAAGAGGAAGGTCTCCAGAAGATGTGGCAACATGATCTTGCTGCTGAGTGTACGTATGAGATCTCTGGTGAAGAAAAGAGACTGGAATTGCCTGATAAAATAATTCCTGACATGATTGAGTGTTGTCAAAAATATATTGAATATATATGTGTAGGATAGTGACAAAAAATGAGGATGGAAGAATCATAACTCGAGGTATGGAAGCGGTTAACGGTAATATCACGCGAGTTACAAGATTCGGAGTATACGAATCAGGTGTACAACGTAGTCCTATGATGGCCCAACGCTCTTCAAGAGGAGCTTCTTCCTCTGTGTTTCCTTTCAGCATACGATAAAAATATTGCCAGCGAGTTGAGTCGGCGATTCATTTAGTCTGTAGTGTTATGGCATTCCCTCTGAAGACTGTCAGATATCATGACATGCATAAACTGAGACTTCATGTCTATGTCGTTGGGTATCCTGCTGAAGGAGAGTCAATCCTTGTAGTAGTGGCAGAGGATACTAAGCCCTTGCTGATTATCGTGACGGATTGCTATGAAACTGCAGATGGATACAACCATGTGTCTGAAATTCTTCGTACAGAATGGGGTTCTCCCTCATTGGATGCTTTTATATGGACGCATCCTCATAAGGATCATTCCCTTGGAATCCTGACTTTGATTGACAAGCATGATAAAAAGCATGAGGGATATGTCATTTCTCCCACCAACATGGTTGGGTTGCAACATTATAAGGGTCCTTGGGAAGAGTCTTCACAAATTTTGCGGGCACTTCTTAAAAATTATCCTATAGAATCTTATCAATATTATTTCCGAGGCTTGGATCCTCAAGTGGGACCCTTGCAATTCCGCTTGACAGCGGCAAATGGCCCTGTGCTTAATCTGGATCTTTATTTTGTAGCTCCTCCCCCAGCTTTAGTGGCACGGTATATGGGAAATAAAACTTGTCCGGCCAACAAGGGGTCGTTGGCTTTTCTTCTTTCAATAAACGGTATAGATGTCTTTATGGGGGGAGATTTGGATGAAGAGTGTGTACGTTATATTAGTAATGATGTATACAGGCATGTCAATCTCATAAAGATTCCCCATCATGGTTCGGAGCATACGGGAGACATCCATAAAAAATTCGGATTGAATTCATGTGATGATCCATGTGCCGCCACTACAGTTTTCTCTAAATGTAAGGATCCCAAAGATAAAATCCTGAAAGGGTATGTTGATGGGGGGTGCATCGTACACTGCACCGGTCCTGCACCGGGACAAGCTCCTCAAGAAGTATTTGGTTGCCTTCACTATATCTATAATTTGGCTTCATCGACATTGGAGGATCTTCGCGGCTCTGCAAATACCTATCAGTTCCTTGGGGATCAAGTCCAACCTCTACCAGAATCAAATACTCCGACCGAAAGTTCTACTTTGACGTAGTCAATTACGTACCAAGTCATTACGCCACTTGACATATACAAGACTCTGTGAAAACGATGGAAATGCAGATACCTACTTTAGCGTTAGCGTAACTGACAGAATAAGATATATGAAACCATACAAAAACTTCTTCAAACGAGCCATTGACATTACTGCTTCCGGAGGAGCATTGCTCGTATTGTCGATCCCCCTTGCTGCTGTCACTGCGTGGCTCCACTTCGCCAACAAGGGTGCAGGAGCCTTTTTCAAA
The DNA here is from genome assembly GCA_947176355.1 of uncultured Porphyromonadaceae bacterium. Taxonomy (GTDB): domain Bacteria; phylum Bacteroidota; class Bacteroidia; order Bacteroidales; family Muribaculaceae; genus Lepagella. Next base: position 1,258 of record CAMWQY010000171.1, on the reverse strand, counting down.
CAAGAACGCCCCGGCAAAAATGGCAAGATATTCAAAGTCGTAAAGTTCAAGACTATGACCGATGAACGGGATACCGAAGGGAAGCTTCTTCCGGATGCGCAGCGTCTTACAAAAGTCGGTAAGTTTGTACGCTCCACATCCATCGATGAACTACCCCAGTTATGGAATGTCTTCAAAGGGGATATGTCATTGATTGGTCCAAGACCATTGTTGGTGAAGTATCTATCACGCTATACTCCGGAGCAGGCTCGCCGACATGAGGTGCGGCCCGGCATTACAGGATGGGCACAGGTGAACGGTCGAAATAATATTTCATGGGAGAAGAAGTTTGAACTGGATGTCTATTATGTGGATCATCTATCCTTCGCGATGGATTGCAAAGTGATTCTGACTACTATCAAGAAAGTGCTCTTCCGCGAAGACATTAACAAGGAAGGGGAAGCAACGACCACGGAATTCCTCGGCTCTGACCCGAAATAAACTACCATATTTTCTTGTAGAACTGACAAATCTTCATATATGCGGATAAAGAGATTTGTGAATTCGGTATTCAGTTCCAATTCATATATTATTGATGACGGCAATGTTGCCGTCATTTTTGATATTGGAGATATCTCCCCGATTTTCGAGTATCTGCAAAACTCTGAGCTGACGCTAACAGCCCTTTTCATCACACATACCCACTACGACCATATCTACGGAATAAGGGAGTTTATTACTAAATTTCCGGATATTCCTATCTATACATCTAAATTCGGGAAAGAGGCTTTTAAGAAACCGAACTGGAATTTTTCACGCTATCACGAAGATGAGATTTCAATAGATTTGGACACAATTAAAGTGCTGGAGGATGGAGACACATTAAGACTCTTCGATAATGCTGATTTGCAAGCAATAGCTACTCCGGGACACGACAAAAGTTGTCTAAGCTATAGGATAGGGGAGTTGTTGCTGACGGGTGATTCCTACATCCCGGAGGTAAAGGTGATAGCTTCATTTCCGAACAGCAACAAGTCAGAGGCTGCATACTGGTATCGATATCTTCAGGAAATGACCTCCAACCACACCATCCTTCCCGGTCATGGCGAAATTTACAACTAAAATAACTGATATTAAAATATGGACCGTATATACCTTTGTCTTGCCCACATGAGCGGCAAGGAAATGGACTTCATCAAGGAGGCCTTCGACACCAACTGGGTAGTCCCAATGGGACCCAACGTGACTGCTTTTGAACATGACCTCGAGAACTTCGTCA
>CAMWQY010000170.1 GCA_947176355.1 uncultured Porphyromonadaceae bacterium | reverse complement strand
GTCAATTCTGATATTAATGTCCGCTACACCGGCAAGGCGCTTGTCGGAAAAGGTACTCTCGACATTCGGGATTTCTTCTACGATCGTAAACGAGTGGGAGATTTCAATTTCACGATGGCTGCCGGAATGGGCAATAAAGGTAAGAGTGCCGGCAAGATTGGTCTGCTTGTCGACGGGGCTGAGGCGGCTGCTGTCCAATTCGTATTGGCTCCTGATTCGCTTGATCCCAACAGTGGCATGATTGCAGAGCGCCTTAAACTCATTCTCACTAAGTTCCCTCTAAAGATTGCTAATCCTTTCTTCCCGCCGCAGACGATGAAGCTATCCGGCGCTCTTAATGGCGATATGAGCCTGAGCGGCAGCTTCACTGCTCCTAAACTCAACGGAAGCATCGCTTGTGATTCTGTCGGTCTGTTCGTTAATATGCTTGGCACCACTTTCAATTTCGGTGGTAAGCCCATTACGGTGACCGATAATGTGCTCGATTTCCATGAATTTGACGTATTCGCAGTCAACAAGAATCCGCTTACTCTAAGAGGTACTGTTGATGCCACGAAAATGACCGATATGAAGTTCGACCTTAGTGCTAAGGCTAATAATATGCAGCTGGTAGGTGGTAAAAACCGTTCCGCTGATGTCACCGGTAAACTTTTCGTCGACCTTGATGCATCTGTCACGGGCCCGATGTCGATGATGAATGTGGATGCGACTCTCAATGTATTGCCGGCTACGGATGTCACCTACACTGTGGCTATGGCTTCTGATGGCATTACTCAGGGTCAGGGAGCTGATGGCGTGGTGAAATTCGTCAATTTCTCCGACTCCACTCAGGTGGCTAAGGCTGACTCCATTACGTCTTCCCTTGCTATGAGAATTACGGCCAAGGCTATCATTTCTCAAGGCTCTCAAGTGACTGTAAACCTTGGCGATGCCGGTAAGGTGGAATGCAACCCGTCCGGAACTTTGAATTATTTCCAGAACTACGTCGGGGATATGAAGCTTAATGGTACTCTTTACACCGGTACGGGGTATGCTAACTATAGTCTCCCTGTCATTGGCAAGAAAGGTTTCAATTTCGACCAGAATAGCCATATCACTTGGAGTGGCGACATAATGAATCCTGCTTTCGACATTAAGGCTACCGATCAGGTGAAGGCAAGTATTCAGATGGGCGATAATACTCGTCTTGTCAATTTCATTGTCACTCTCCTCATCGGAAATACTCTCTCCGCTCCTTCCTTGGTGTTCGACCTCTCCACTGATGATGATCTCAGCATTAGCAATGAACTCCAGTCTATGACCGCCGACCAGCGTCAGCAGCAGGCGATTAGCCTTCTGCTCACCGGTATGTACACCGGACCCAGCTCAAAGTCTGTCGGCTCGAATATGGCTACAAGCACTATGTATAGTTTCCTCACATCCCAGCTTAATTCTTTCCTTGCCGACAATGTGAAGGGTGTGGATATTAATTTAGGTGTCGACCAGTATCAGACCGGTATGAATGGAAACACTACGACTAATACCACTTATTCATATCAAGTATCGAAATCTTTGATCAATAATAGATTTAAGATTATCGTGGGAGGTAATTACTCTACTGATGCATCTGCCGACGAAAACTTCCAGCAAAATCTGATCAGCGATATAGCTTTCGAGTATGTGCTTAAGCAGACCAACAATATGAGCGTCAATGCCCGACTCTTCCGTCATACCGGTTTTGAGAGTGTGCTCGAAGGTGAAGTCACCGAGACCGGCGTCAGCCTGTCGCTGCGCCGCCGCCTTGCTTATTTTTCTGAATTAGGACATTTTGGTATCAGCAATCTCTGGAAAAAGAAGAAAGATAAGTCGCTGTTAGATAAGACTGTCAATGCTGTCGACTCTGTAGTCGATGCTAAAGTGAATGCCCCGGTTGCGAATGATTCGGTAAAGGCAATTACAAGAAAGGAGGAAGAAAATGAGAAATAATCATAATATATACTCGTTCAGAGGTGCTTCGCTTCTACTAATTGCACTCTTTGTGCTTATTATTCTTGTCGGTGCTTGTAGCACTACCCGGCGTCTCGATGATGATGAAGTGCTATACACCGGCATGAAGGTGAAGATCAATCCTACAGGCGATGAAAAACTCCCCGATGCTCTCGTCTCTCAATTGAAGCAGGCTGTCGACGTAAAGCCAAACAATGCTTTGCCTTTCATCACTCCATATATTCGTTATCCATTCCCCTATGGGCTCTGGGTATATAACTATTGGAATGATTCGGCTAAAGGTGTCTACGGTTGGCTGTATAGAAAGCTCGTGGAGCAGCCTGTCCTCATTTCTGATGTCCGTGCCCAGACGCGTATGAAGATGGTGGAAAATATCCTCGCCAACAATGGATATTTTGGCTCTACTGCTACTTTTGAGGAAATCCCCAATAAAAAGGATCCTAAAAAAGCATCGATGTCTTATACATTCGATGTCTCTTCCCCTTATCGTATCGATAGCATCATATATCTTAACCGGCCGAAGGCAATTGCTCACTTCATTGACTCGCTCGCCCATAATAGCAATTGGTTTAAGAAAGGATCGGTCTTTTGCGTTGATTCTCTCACTGCCATGCGTGTGAATATCACCAATCAGCTCCGTAATCGTGGATATTATTATTTCCGGCCTGAATTCATTGAGTTTCTTGCCGATACTTTCATCACTCCTCACGCTGTGGCATTAAAACTTGATTTTGCCGATAATATTAATCAAGCTGCCAAGCTTAAATATCGCACCGGCAAAATTGTCACTATCCTCGAGAGAAATGAAGCGTATGCATCCGGCACTCCCGACACTCTTCTTACTGATAAGGGGGAGGTGATTGTCATGCGCCCGCAGCGTCTGAGGAAGAGTCTCATTCCGAGTTGCATCACTTTCCGGAAGGGAAAGGTCTTCTCCGTGCGTGATATGGACCGCACCCAGACCCGACTTTCAAGAATTGGTATATTCTCTAACATTCAGATCCAGCCTGTCCCTGCCGACACTTCGGAAAGGAATCCTCTCATGGATGTCTACATCACTTGCCGCTACGACCGCCCTATGGAAGCCTCGATAGAAGTGAACGCCACCTCTAAATCAAATTCCTACATTGGCCCCGGTCTTATAGCCTCTTTCTCTCACAATAACCTTTTTGGTGGAGCCGAAAAACTTTCCGTTTCCCTTAATGCCGACTATGAATGGCAGACAGGACGCAATCGTTCCAGTGTGTTCAATTCTTACGAATTCGGACTCCAGACGTCTCTCGCTTTCCCGCGCCTGTTGGCTCCCAAGTTTATCCCTCGTTCTCAGCGCGACCTAAACTGGACCACAATCTCGCTCGGTGGCTCTGTCCTGAATCGTCCGAAATATTTCATGATGGCTGAATATAATATGGGCATCACCTACGAATGGCGCGCCACTCGTCATGCCGTCAACTCCTTCACCCCCTTTAAGCTTACCTATAATAAGCTTATACACACCACTGCTGATTTCGACTCTGTGATGGCTATGAATCCTGCCGTCGCCCTCAGTTTCGAAAGCCGATTTATTCCTCAGCTCAGCTATACTTATACCTACGACAGATGGTTTGAACGCGAACGCAACAATCAGATCACTTTCACTGCTCTCTTTACTGAAGCCGGCAATCTTTTTGATGCCATCTACGACCTTGCTAAGGTCAAAGGGCAAAAGAAACTTTTTGGCACCCCCTTCTCTCAGTTTGTCAAAGGGCAGGTGCAGCTCGTATGGAATCATAGGCTCTTCCCTAAGCAAGACCGGTGGATTGTATCTCGCGTCCTTCTCGGAGCCGCCCATGCATACGGAAATTCTAAGGAAGTGCCATATTCGGAGCAGTTCTATATCGGAGGTGCTAACTCGATTCGTGCCTTCACGGTTCGCTCAATAGGTCCGGGTAGCTATAGAGCTCCCAGAGATCTGGTAAATGGATATTTCGACCAGACCGGTACCTTCAAATTTGAAATAAACTCTGAATATCGATTCCCGATCATAGGCGACCTTCATGGAGCGGCATTCATAGACGCCGGTAATATCTGGCTTTTGAAAAACGATCCATATCGTCCCGGCGGACAACTTCAGGCAAAGACCTTCCTCAAAGACATCGCCCTTGGCACCGGCGCCGGCATCCGCTACGACTTCGGTATGATGGTAGTCCGCCTCGACGTAGGCTATGGCCTCCACACCCCCTACTCCAACGGCACCCCCCACTACTTCAACGTCCGCTTCAAAGACGCCTTCGCCTTCCACCTAGCCCTCGGCTACCCCTTCTAATTATGGAAAGCAGCCCTTCCGGCCTGCCCCCCGCATGGAAAGCAGGCTTTCCAGCCTGCGACCCCCGGAGTCAAAAACGTAATAAAGCATGCTCCGCATGCGCCCCAACGAGTCAAAAGTGTAGCCACCCCCGCGCGTCAAAAAAAACATCATTTGCGCCTTTGCGTGAGCAAAAAAAAATCCGATCCCACCCGGGACCGGATTTTAAGGATTTTATCCGCCAACTATCATCTTCTGAAAAGCTTCGCGCCTTTGGGGATGTGTCAGCAACTTTGCTTATCTATTTAATTATATTAAGGCTATATCAAGCCTCCGTCATCATCCTTTCTAATTCTACAACACACCAACCCCCGGATAAGTTCACACCCAGAAGCTTAAGGTAAAGTCCAAGATTGTGGTGCGAACGCAGTGAGCACACCCAAGTCCCTCCCCAATTTGCAATTTTCATTTTTTTTAACTAATTTTGCACTCCCTTTTAGTTCTACGGTGTTAGTAGTTGATCGTTAATCGTTAATCGTTAATCGTTGATTTAAATGAAAATCGTTCTCTTCGACAATCAGGATGATCACTACGATCTCCTTCCCCTCTCCTTCACCCGCCCCATCTGCGACTTCCGCGTGGGTATCACCACCATCCGCCAAAAATGGGAGTCCTTCCTCCCCGAAGCCGAAATCCACGCCCTCCCCGTCGATTTCCTCCGCGAACGCTTCGGCCAACCCGACGACGCTTCCGAAGAAATGCTTTTTGTCTCCGGTGCTGTTATCCCCGACGTCGAAATGGCAGCAAGGATCGTATCTCTCAAGAAAGGGGCTGCCATTGTCTCCCAAGATCGTCCCCTCGCTTTCCGTGGCGGCCTGAAAGATCTTGAAGCTCGCAACTTTGACGATATCTTTGAAGAAGACCTGCGCCGCCTTCGCAATGTCTACGATGTCTTCATCATGAACCCCGAAGTCCTCGTAGAAGACTATCGTCGCATGATTGCAGATCGCGAATCGCAACCCCTTTCTTCCTCAAATAAAGTGATTGGCAATTTGACCGACAAAGACGGCATCCCGATGATCTTCATTGAAGAGGGGGCAGAGGTAGAAGGAGCTACTTTCAATCTCAAGGATGGTCCCGTCTATATTGGCAAGGATGTCGAAGTGATGGAAGGATGTTGTGTCAGAGGTCCCATCGCCTTCTGCGATCACTCTAAAGCCCGCATGGGCGCAAAATTATATGGCGGAAGCACATTCGGACCCTACGTGAAAGTCGGGGGAGAGGTAGATAATTCCGTCATCTTCGGATACTCCAACAAAGCCCATGACGGCTACCTCGGAAATGCCGTAGTAGGGGAGTGGTGCAACATAGGGGCAGGTGTCAATTGCTCAAACCTCAAAAATGACTACTCGAAGATTCGTCTTTGGAACTATCGCCTGCACTCCTTTGCACGTACAGACCTCCAATTCTGCGGACCCATCATCGGCGACCATTCCAAACTGGGCGTAAACGTAATGCTCAACACCGCCACTGTAATTGGAGTAGGAGTCAACGTCTATGGAGCCGGTTTCCCGAGAGTATTCCTGCCGAGCTTCCAAGAAGGAAGTGCCAACGGCGGCTTCACCGACGTCCCCGTCAAGAAATTCCTCACAGTCGCAGAGCGCGTAATGGCACGCCGAGGCATATCCCTCACCGACCAAGACCGCCGCATCTTCGACCGCATCTTCGCCTACGCCTCCCACCTAAAAAAATAATCCCCCACGAAGCGAAGGCCTTCCATCCCACGCCCTCCCAAGTCAAACAACGTAATAAAGCATGCTCCGCATGCGCCCCACCAAGTCAAAA
>CAMWQY010000169.1 GCA_947176355.1 uncultured Porphyromonadaceae bacterium | reverse complement strand
ATCGACAATTCGATAAATAATATAGATATTTTATCATCCACAAAGATTTAATAAAATGAAAAAGATATTCACCAAAGAATTCGCTATAGGGCTTTCTGTGATAGTAGCAATACTCATCCTTATTTTCGGGATAGACTACCTAAAGGGTATTAACCTTTTCCGTCCGGCCCACTATTACATAGCGTATTATGATAATGTAGATGAACTGACAGTCTCTTCTCCCGTACTCATAAATGGATACAAGGTAGGTCAAGTGAGGGAAGTGAATTTCGACTATACTAAACCCGGCAAAGTTGAGGTGGTAATGGCTCTTGACAAGAACCTAAAACTTCCGGAAGGCACACGTGCGGATATCGGCACTACTCTTTTGAGTGGAGCACGTATAGAGTTGGCAATGGGTAAGGGTCCGGAACTGCTTCCATCCGGAAGTGAGTTGGAGACCGGAGTTAAAGCCGGACTTATGAATTCAGTACAGGATGGACTAATGCCTGCACTAACCGGAATTCTCCCCAAAGTAGATTCTTTGCTATATAATCTCAACCTGCTTGTAGCTGATCCTGCTCTGTCTGCATCAATTGGAAGACTTGATGGCATCACCGGAAATCTTCTTGCCACTACTCAAGGACTTAATAATACAATGAATGGTCAAGTGCCTCGTATTGCAAACAATACAGTGAAATTAACCCAGTCGCTCGATACAATTGTAGGAAATCTCGGACAATTGTCATATCAACTTAAGTCTTTACCAGTAGATGCTACTCTTGACAATGTCAATAAATTGACCGAAAATTTGGCGCAGTTCTCCAAGCAACTAAATGACAAAAACTCTACTTTAGGATTGCTGACAAGCGATCCGGCTCTATACAACCAACTGAATAGAGTATCAGCAGATATCGATTCATTGATATTAGACATCAAGAAAAATCCCAAACGCTACATAAGCATCAAACTTCTTTAAGGCTAAGCATCAAACAACGTGAAACACGTTTTCTACCGATATAATCCTGACACGGACAATTTCGAACGCCACTACCCTACGTTGAAGACTCGTATAGCGACATTAGGAAGATATGTTGCTGTTGGTTCGGTGATCGGAATTGGTTTGTATGCACTCTTGTATTTCGTATTTGACACCCCAACAGAACAAAATCTTAAAGAGGAAAACAACAAACTTAAGTCTCAGTATGCCATCCTTGAGAAACGCCTTGACAATTCTATAAAGGTGATGGAAGACATACGAAACCGCGACGATAATTTCTATCGCGTGATGATGCAGATGGATCCTCTGAGTAGCAAGGAAAGATATTCGGGAATTGAAAATGATTCCAGACTTGATGAACTTGGACATCTGAACGACGCAGAGCTTGTCAGTAGGATGAACAGGTCGATGGATCTTTTAGAACATCAGATTTATTCTCAATCCGTTTCTTTTGATCAACTTAAGGCAGCCGCTGGAGAGCAGAAAGAAAAAATAGCATGCATTCCATCTGTAATGCCAATCAACGTAAAAGACTATACTATGTCTTCCGGATATGGCTACAGACGTGATCCGGTCTATGGAACTGCAAAGTTTCATGAGGGTCTTGATTTTGCAGCAGCGACCGGCACCCCTGTGTTCGCGACAGCTGATGCTATCGTAGAAGTGGCAGACAGAAAGGATGCTTACGGCAACTGTATCGATCTCAATCACGGATTCAATTATTTGACTCGATATGCGCATTTAAGTCAGATATTGGTCAAGCCGGGACAGAGAGTAAAGCGAGGAGAAATGATAGGTAAAGTCGGTTCCACTGGAAAGTCAACCGGCAGTCACCTCCATTATGAAGTAAGATTCAAAGGTGAACCTCAAAATCCTGTACATTATTATTTTATGGACCTTACACCACAGCAATATCTTGATATGATACAGCTTGCCGAGAACTCAGGACATGTAATGGACTAAAGATGGAAGAATTCAGCAAAAGATATTACAAGATCAGAGATGTCGCGGAATTTCTCGGAGTGTCACAATCTACACTTCGCTATTGGGAGACCGTGTTTCCGGAAGTGGCGCCAACACGAACGGCTACCGGGATACGTCAATATACAGCCTCTGACATTGAGACTCTTAGAATACTTCACTATCTTCTAAAGACAAAAGGCCTTAAGGTAGATGCTGCAAAGGCGCAATTTAGGCAAAACAGTGCAAATATCTCCAAGAGACTAAAGATTATAAGCGAACTTAATGAGCTTAGGAGCGAGCTGGAAGTAATGCTAATGTCTTTGACAAAACGTAAATAATGCAGATAGCTTATCTTTATAGATTTGAATTATAATAGGCAGGATTGCCCGTTACATTCTCACCTACGAACTCCGGAATCTCATATTCTTCATCCTCTGATGTCAGTTCTATTTCAGCAGTAACAAGTCCTAATTTATTACCAAAGAACTCGTCTACTTCCCAAATATGACCTTCAAAAGGAACAATATGCCTTATTTTTTCAAGTATTGGAGGATTGCACATTGTCATTATTTTCTTGGCATCTTCAATGGGTATTTCATATTCAAACTCCTGACGTACAGCTCCTGAATTTTTACCTTTTATAGTAATATAACCTTTGTCTCCTTTTATTCTAACTCGTATAGTCCTTTCCGGTTGCCGACATAGATATCCCTGTGTAATAGGGAAAGATTCCATAGAAAGGCGCCTGTAACTGTCGTTTTTTACCAAATATTTATGTTCGATCTCGAATGCCATAAAGAAAATCAATATTTTTTATTAATTTTGTAGCGTGAAACGAATTCAATCGTTTCTGTATGCAAAATTAATGAAATCAGTCAATTTCTGCAATAAGTCAGCAATAAAAGTTTCGTCATTGATTATTAAATCATTGACTTTCTTATTGTTGTTTTTTTTATTGGGGAATTTGTCGTCATATTCATTAGCTCAGGAACTGCAATCGGAAGTGGATACTGCCGTATTCATGCGTGAGGCAAGGGCGCTGCAAGAACTCTTGGTGACACCCGGAAAGGAAAAGTATTCCAAAAGGAATCCGGCTGTTGAATTAATTGAATCTATACGGAAGAATCAGAAGAAAGGGGATCCAACCCTACAAGATACATATAGCTATGATCAATATGACAAGGTTACACTTGGACTTCTTGATATAGATGAGGAAGATTTAAAACGACACGAATCTCTCAAATCATATCTCGATACTACTGCAGATGGAAAACGCCAAATGCTTAAAGTGCAGCTTAATGAGCGTGCTTCGACAATCTTGTTCAATAGAAATGGTAAAGAAAGGAAGGATATAGTGAGAGGCAAGACTTCTAAGGGAGTGAGTGAAATGTTTGATGACGACAATATTGAAGTGATATTCGATAATTTCCTAAAAGAGATAGATATATATGACAACGACATCACTCTTCTTTCAAATAAATTTCCAAGTCCTCTTTCCTCTGCTGGAAATCTTCACTATAAATATTTCATTGCAGACACTCTTGACATAGATGGCTCAAGATGTATTCAAATAACCTTTATCCCTCGCAATCCTGCCGGTTTTTCATTTTCAGGTAACCTCTATGCAGAACTTGGAGACACTACCGGATTCATAAAAAAGGTAGCCATGAAAATACCTCGGACGGTCAATCTTAACTTTATCGACAATGTCAATATAGAGCAATTGTATGAAAAAGATAAAAAAGGATTTCGCCATAAGGTGTCTGAAAGATTGAATCTTGATATATGTATCGTAAAAGGGACACAACGTTTTTGTGCTGACAGGATATCAAATTACGAAAATTTTTCAAATAAAATTTGCACTGATATCTCCAAGGGTTATGACTCAGTAAAACCATATATTGAAATAGGGAATCCCAATGATAATAATGACGATTTCCTTTCATCCATGAGGGAAGATAGACTTTCAAGTGCAGAGAATAATATGGACACTTTCATGGATCATCTCAGGGAATACCCATTGTTCTATTGGTCAGAAAAGGTACTTGTAGTGCTTGTCAAAGGATATATTAAGACAGGGAAGAAAAGCAAGTTTGACTTTGGTCCTATCAATACATTCATTAGTACTAATCCTATAGAAAAAGTAAGATTTCGTATAGGCGGAATGACTACCGCTAATCTTTCTCCTCATTGGTTTGCCAATGGGTATTTAGCCTACGGCACCCACGACCGTAAATGGAAATATAAGGCAGAGCTTGAGTATTCTTTTAACAAAAAGAAATATCATAGCAGAGAATATCCTATAAATAGCGTAAGCTTCATGCACATGTATGACATGGACATGATAGGTCAACACTACGAATTCACTAATGCTGACAACATATTTCTGAGCCTGAAGAGAAAGACTGATAAGCTTATTACTTATCGTCACTTCACTCGATGTGAATATAAGATAGAACTTCCAAGAAACTTGTCCTTTTCTTTATGGGGAGAACATGTGAAGCAGGATGCCTCGCCATGGCTTCCCTTCATTAACGGTTATGAAGATCATGTAAAAGACTATCGACACTTTTCTATCGGAACTTCTGTAAGATTTGCCCCGGGAGAAAAATTTATTCAGGGCAATGAGGCCAGAGTAGAAGTTAATAAAGACGTGCCGATATTCCTGATTTCACAAGAATGGGGACCAAAGGGTTTCCGTGGATACGACTATAGTGTGTGTAAAACTGAATTGGCTGTTAAGAAACGTTTTTGGTTTTCTTCATTCGGTTATCTCGATGCGCTAATAAAGGGGGGGATAATTTGGAGTCAAGTGCCGTTCCCTGAGCTATTATGGCAAAATGCAAACCTAAGTTACACAATTCAGCCGGAATCATATTCTCTAATGAACCCAATGGAATTTGCAATGGACAGATATGCTTCATGCGATCTCTCCTATTGGGGCAATGGCGTATTATTCAACCGCATTCCTATAGTGAAACTTGCAAAATTCCGAGAAGTAGTTGGGTTCAAATGTCTGTGGGGCTCACTTAGCGATAAAAATAAACCGGAGCTACATGATAATCTATTTAGATTTCCGGCCGACGCGCATACGAGCGTTATGGGAAATACACCATATATGGAAATAAGTGCAGGGATAGATAATATCTTTAAGATTCTTAGAGTAGATTATGTATGGCGACTTACTTATCTCAAGACACCTGGAATTGATAAATCAGGAATCCGAGTAGCTCTTCATTTTAATTTTTAATAAGTTATGAAACTTGAAATAATAGACGAAGGAGTCATTGAGTATGCTGAAATGCTTGCAAAACAGAGGAGAATTTTCAGCGAAATGGTAGAGTGTAAAAAGGATGGTCGTATCATTGAGCGTGAATATATATTTATGGTAGAGCATAAGCCGGTAATAACGCTTGGAAAACATGCCAATGATTCGAATATACTTTTTTCTGAAGAAGAATTGGCAATGCTGGGAATCAGTATTTTCAGAATAGAAAGGGGTGGCGATGTGACTTATCATGGACCCGGACAGTTAGTGGCGTACCCTCTCATCGACTTGGAATCACACAAGTTGGGAATTAAGAATTACGTCTATTTGCTTGAAGAAGCCGTGATAAATACTTTAGCAGAATTTGGAATTAAAGGAGAGCGAGTATCAGGAGCAAGTGGGGTTTGGATAGATGCAGGAACAGAACGCGAAAGGAAAATTTGTGCGATTGGGGTAAAGAGTAGCAGATATGTCACCATGCACGGATTAGCTCTCAATGTCAATACTGATCTTGATGGCTTCCGACTGATCAACCCTTGTGGCTTCATCGACAAAGGAGTGACATCGATTGCCAAAGAGATAGATAAAAAGGTAGATATCAATGATGTAAAAGAAATACTTGGAGGAAAGCTTCGTTCTCTCCTTGGGTGTTTACAATAAAAATTTTCATTTTTTTTCAAGAAAATTTGGTTAGATGAAAAAAAAGCATTAATTTTGCATCGTCAAAAGGGAAAGAGTTCCCAAAGACAAAAAATACTGCCTTGTGGTGTAATGGTAGCACACCGGATTCTGGTTCCGCCATTGAATGATTCGAGAGAGTTCGAGTCTTTCCACAAGACAATTAAAACAATCGAGGAGCGGAAGAGCAAGCCAGCAAGCTCGTGTTCCGGCGTGTGATTGATAAAAAATATAGAGGGGGGGTGGG
>CAMWQY010000168.1 GCA_947176355.1 uncultured Porphyromonadaceae bacterium | reverse complement strand
GATCAGGGCGTTGTCGGGGAGAACGTTGCTGTTCACCTTGTAATCTCCATCTGAAGCACGGTCGGAAAGAGTGATGTCAAGTTCACCGTCGCTTCCTTTCACTGCCTGGAGACCGGCAGGAAGTTTCACTTCAGCCTGAAAACCGTAGTACTCCTGCCAGTTGTCGAGCACAAACTGCAGCGTTTCCGTCTTGCCGAGCTCCAAATCTGCAGCTTTGAGATAGAAGCTGTCCGCTGCCGCCCTGAACGGGGCGGCAAGCGTCAGCAGCATGAGGAACGCTATTAATAAATTCCTATTCATATTCACAATATTACTTTAAGGTTCTTGTCGCCTGCCTTGACGATGTAGATGCCGGCAGGGAGATTTATTGTCTCGATGGAGCCGTTGGCAACGAACGACCTGACAGCCTGACCATCCATGGTGAAGATGTCGATTCTCTTGCCTGCGGCATTGGAAACCTGTATGCCGTCAGAAATCTTCTCTATGATGACAGCATCGTTGGAAACTCCTTCCACGCCTGTCATAGCTCCCATTCTTGAGCCAAGCAGATATTCATTGGCATCAGAGTCGGCTGCAAGGATGTTGGAGATTGCAAGGTTTTCAATGTCGGATATGTTGCCCTCGGCTACAATCTCAAGGATAGCATCGTCGCCTGCTGAGAATGCCTTGTTCCCAAGGTCGAAGAGAGCCACGCGGAGATGGTTTTCGTCAAATCTCATTGTCTCCAGTGCATGGTTGGCAGCCCTGCTTCCGGCCTTGACCTCGATGTCCATGCCGTCGGGGATGAAAATGTCAGCCTGGAGGGCGACATACTCCATGGAGTTGTCGAACTTGACAGCCACGGAAGCCTTGCCGTCTTTGGATTCTCCCGATGCTGCGATCACGAGCGCATCAGCAGTCTCATTGAATTTGCCGTAGGGTGCTCCGATACGGTTTTGCATGGAAGCTGCCACAGGGTTTGCAAGGGCGATCCTTACAGCCGCGGTTGCATCCGCGAAGGTGATTTCGCCGTCCTCGCTATTGTTTGCATTTGCTCCGAAAGTATAGAACTCCATCCATTCCTTTTCGTCCCATCCTTTAGGAGCCGTCTTCTTCTTCACCACGAAGTTGGAGATGTCCACGGCGTCTGCGATGGTGACGTTGCCGTTCCAGTTGGCATCGCCGGTCTGAGGATAGCACTTGAGGGCACACTCAGATTTCACTTCACCGCAGGAAGCAATAATCGTCACGTTGCCCACGCCGGTCACTGTCACCTCTCCGTTTTCATCAACGAGGGCAATGGACTCGTCGCTTGAAGACCATGTCACGGTCTTGTCGTCGGCATCGTCGGGACCGACGGTGGCGGTCAACTTGGCTGTCTCGGAAGCTGTGAGGCTAAGTTCCTTGTCGCTGAGAAGGATGCTTTCGGCAAGCACCGGCTTGGCATCGGTGATGATCTCGAGAGTCCCGTATTTGCCTTCCGGGAGAAGTATTGACTGTCCGTCAAATGACTCGATGAGTTCTTCACCGTCGAAAAGGATGGAGATCACGTTAACGCCCGGATTGGGGGTGATGAAAATACGGTTGTTGCTTCCTTCATTAGAAGCAATCTGTGCTCCGTCAAATAGAGTAGCGAAATTCTGAGGAGTATTTGCTCGTGCGGCTGCACGGCGCATAGCGCGTGCCGGACTCATGCCGCCGTTCTGCTGGGCAGCAGCTTCCTGTGCAGCCTCCAATGCATCCTCTTCGAGCATTTCCTGATACTCTTTTTCAGCTGCATTGGTGACTTTGATGCCACGATTTATATTGAGCTTGATGATATTCCTTATGCATTCTAATTTTCCCCATTGTGTGGCATTAAGATATTTGCGGAAGCTTAGTGTAGGAATGGCGAGGGTCACATAGCGGTAGCGCAGACCATCGAGAGCTCCGGTTTCTGCTTCCGGAGGTTCGGGTGCGGAGCAACTGATGTTAGCGAGCTTACGGTCCCCACGTAAAATATTTTGGCCCACATCTGTCGTACCCATTGGCATGGAAACGGAGATGAGTCGTGGACAATTTTCAAAAATGCTCGATTCAACTCTTGTAATTGATTCTGGAAGTGTGGCGCTGACAAGGCGGCGGTTATTGCCGAATGCGCCTTCTCCAATGGTCTCGACTTCTGAGATGAAATCAATGTTGCGGATAGCGGTACCTCTGAAAGCTTCTCTGCCAATAGACTTGACGGATGAGGGAAGGATTACCTCATCGAGCTCTTTACAACCCGAGAAAACATAATCCGAAATACTATTGATAGCAGCCTTGCTTAGGTCGGCACGCTCAAGCAGCGTACATTTGCTGAAGGCACTGTGTTCAATTTCGGAAAGCAAGTTATCTGCCACTACTTCACGCATACCTGAATTGGAGAATGCTTCAAAACCGATATACTCGAGAGACTCTGGAAGATTCTTGATATTTACTTCCGGACAATTCGAGAAGGCATATCTGCCGATTCTCTTGACTGATGAAGGAAGACTTTCGAGCTTAAGCAAACTGCAGTTATCGAAAGCACTATTGCCGATTATCTCAAGATTGTCGGGGAGGAAGACTTCTGTAAGGAGTGAACCTTTGAACTGCTCATCAGGGAGTTCAGTAAGGTTTGTCACATTGCTGAGGTCAAGGCTTGTCAAGGCTACCATGTTCTCCTTAATCACACGCAGGTCTTGTTCTGAAAGAGGACCATCTACCATCATCTTAGTGACCATAGCCGGCATATAACCGGACTGCATCCTTATTTCCTCAGCTAAACTATAGGTGCCGTCGAGATAAATCTCGACTTCCGTATACCCTTCCTCAATAATTCTGTCGAACAGTCTCCAGTGAGCATTAGTGTCGTAGGTGGAGAAACGTCCTTTGTTAACAATGAGCGTGAGCTGGTCGTCACCGCTCACGGGTAATGCCTCCGAAAGAGTCGGCGGCATGTGGGCCTTGACACGTAGGGTATAGAGTCTACCACAACTAAATGCAGCTGCATCTATATACTTAATACTACTGCCGAGGGTCAGAATGGAAGGACAACCGCAACTTTCTGGACCGAGACTCTCAACCTCGTCAGGAATCACGAGAGTACTTATATATACTTGATGATTAAAGGCGTAATCTCCTATTTTGGTAACAGTAGAGGGAAGTATAACGGATCCTATATGACTCTGCTTAGACAGCCAGGGATTAATTGCAAATGCATAGGCTCCAATTTCTTTAAGTCCATCTGGGAATTTAATGGTTTTTAGCGAATAAGAATTATAAAAGGCATAGTCAGGAATGGTTTCAATTCCATTTCCTATAGAAACACTGGTTAAATTGTCCATACTTTCGAATGCCCTTTTTCCTATAACCTTAACACCATCAGGAATAACCAATTTTGATAAGGCATGACAGTTGCCAAAAGCACTTTCTCCTATTGATTCAAGGGTGGCTGGGAAAGTGATTTCATCAATACTTTGACATCGATAGAAAGACTTGTTTCCAATGGTCTTTAGTTTGAGAGGAAGATAAACTTTATCAAGATAATAATAACACCCTTCAAACAAAAAGTCAGGAAGATAATCCAAATCTGCAGTTAGTACAGCCCTTTCAAGACTCAAACACCCCTGAAAGACTCCCTTTTTCTCTTGGGAATCTGAAATTTCGATTCCAGATGGTCTACTTCCAAGCATTGTTAATCCTTCCGGAAGAACTATCTCAGTGATGAAGGTACAATCTTTGTATGCACCATCTTCTATTTTCTTGAGTCCGGCAGGGAAGGATGGATTTTCAAGAAGAATGCATCCTTCAAAGGCAGATTCTCCGATTTCTTCAAGTCCTTTCGGTAGGATTACGGAGTAAAGTTCCTTGTTATTATAGAAAGCGTATGCACCGATGCGCTTGATCGATCTTGGCAGTTCAATCTCATTCTTGTATTCTCCCAGACCATAGTGAATGTAATCAGGAATTTCTGTCATACCATCTGTTAGCTCCTGAGTAGTCACCTGTATTCCATTGGCAAATGGCTTACTGTTCCAATAAGGATTAGAATAGAAGTTTCTTAGTTTTACGTTGGAATACCAATTAGACCAATTAGTGAAATTTACCTTTTCAATTTCGGTCATTAAGAAGGCATCAGGCTCGATTTCTTCAATAGTAGACGGTATTGTGAGCGTGTTGAGAAAACGTTTGCCATTAGAATTTTCCTTAAAGTCAAAGACAGCACCATACATGTTAATGAATGCATTTGAGGGAATTTTCGTAACACCTTCAGGTATTACATAGTCTATACCTGATGTATAGAGGGGTACAAAAAACAGAGTTTTACCGTTATCGCTAAGAATTGTTCCATCCTCAAGGATAATGAGGTTTTCACTATTTTTAAAAGTTCTGATTTCACAGTTCCTATTTCCTACTATGCCGGTACAATCTAATGATTCAGGAGCAAATATATACCAAGGACCATTTATCTCGTAAAATATATCTCCGTCAAAAGTTACGTTAGTTGACTGGATTATAAATAATTTAAGACTATGGTTCTGTCTGAAAGCTTGATTTCCTATAAAGGTAACCGAGCTCGGGATGATAACAGAAGTTATGCTGTTGCAGGCGTGAAATGCCATTTCCCCAATACTTTTCACTGAATTTGGAATCTCAATGGAAGTGAGCTTATAACAGTCAGTGAAAGCCTCAGCTTCAATCGATGTCACCGAGTTGGGGATCTCGATTGAAGATAGAGACCCACAGAAACTAAAAGTTCTGTATTCAATCTTGGTCAAAGAATTGGAGAGTGTCACGGATGTGAGGCCACTACAATTGAGGAAAGCACTTTCACCAATTGTAGTGACGGAATTCGGAATCTTCACAGAGGTCAGGCGTGTGCAGTAGTAGAAAGCTAAAGCTTTAATCGACACCACAGAGTAAGTTTGACCGTCATATTCAATAGTGGAAGGTATGATGATATCGCCGGAATACTTGTTGTCATCTGGAGACTCCACTACACTTGCGATATAAATGGGATTTCCACTATCATCTTGGCTTTCGCCGAGATCATAGTATATTCCGTCCGACTCGAAATCGTAAGCCGAAAGCGGTACTGGTAGCAAGAAAGAGAATACTACCAGCAGAAACAATAGTTTTTGCTTCATAAGCATGAATGTTTTTAGTTAGTTTATTAATTATTATTTTTTTGTTCAAATACTATTACTTTATTGGGTATTCAGTTCTATGTATCCAAATCATGACTATATCATAAAGCGCCTCTCCGAGGCTACTGGGCTTTTGTCGGGGTAGCCCCGGACTGAAGTCCGGGGTTTTGACATAATGGCAGCTCTCCGAGCTGCTAAGTCAGATTCTAAAAATAGGAAGATAGAACTTAACACCCTAATTATTAATTATTAGTATTGCTTCTCGAAGCTGCGAGCTTAGCGAGAAGATCCTTGTAGATGCAGAGGAAACTCTCCGCGTGCAGAGTGCCAAGCGCTGCGATAGGAGCCGGGAGCGATGAAAGCTCTATCATGCTGCCTCTGTCGCCCAAGTCTATGATATTAAGGCTATATCCCATCCTTTTCAGTTCTCTTGCACCCGTAGCGACACCGGCATGAAGATACACACCGTCCGGTTTTATGCCACGGCTATAGCAATATCGTTGTGTGAAGTCATAGATTGCAAGCATACCGAATTGTTTGACCTCTCTTGTCGCTTCATATACAGCCGCATGAATATCACCAAAGGTGTTATACCTCTCAAGACCGGCATTCTTGAGATTTTCGTATGCATTATACACGGTTGAGCTCGGCATACGAAATTGATGGCTGTTTTTGCAATACTTCTTGATATCCTCGCCTTCTTTTTTGTTGGGTGCGCCACAGATAAAATCAGTATAGGTCGTGAGAGCCTGATGGCCTTCTTCAATTGCATCAAGATATCTCGAGCGATAATCTACTGTCATTTCATCCAGATCGCACCCTTCCGGCTCACCGAAACAAATATGTTTTCGGGGTTCCTTACAGTTGGATTGAATTATATCCATAAGCAGAAATTAGTTTCATTTCGCCTCAACTCTCCAAAAGCGATTATAAATAAAAAAGCGCGAGAGCCGTACTTTGGTGTCCGTTCTCGTGCTGCCAAACCTTTGGATTGCCAAATGGAGTAGAACGGACAACGCAGAAG
>CAMWQY010000167.1 GCA_947176355.1 uncultured Porphyromonadaceae bacterium | reverse complement strand
AGCAATTATGCCAAGAATATATCTTTTCATGTTTAACTTTTTTAGTTGACGAGATGAATTTTGATGATTGTATCATAAGACGCAGGCTGGAAAGCCTGCTTTCCATTGTTAATGGCGGATTTCGATAGCTTTGCCATCTTTGTCAAGACTGAAGAGCGGCATAGTGGCCTCGGGGTCTACATCGTAGTAAT
Source organism: uncultured Porphyromonadaceae bacterium (assembly GCA_947176355.1). Classification (GTDB taxonomy): domain Bacteria; phylum Bacteroidota; class Bacteroidia; order Bacteroidales; family Muribaculaceae; genus Lepagella. The sequence goes on along the minus strand of CAMWQY010000167.1, from coordinate 5,983 downwards.
GTACGGCACTGTCGTTGACGTAGGGATGATTGTCTTTCAGCATCCGGTAGACTTCTGCTCCTGCCCATATAGCCGGACCATATCCGTGGGCGGCTTTTACACTTACAGGGCGATATGCGTAGTAGGCCGGATCGAAGCCCATACCTGTGCCGACACATACACCTTCTACTTCACCCTTTGGATTAATCTTAGTAGACACTGCTTCCCAAGCTAACTGAGCCACCGGACCGTATGTAGTAGCTTCAAGCCAGCCTTCGTTGACACCGTGGGCAAGAGCGTATGCAAAGATAGCAGTAGCGGAAGTTTCCTCGTAAGTCTCAGGGCGGTCGAGAAGCTGATGCCAGAATCCATCAATGCCTTGCAGTTCTGCCAATCCGGCAGCGTGCTTTCTGTAGATGTCGAGAATTTCAGCTCTCTTTGGATGATTTTCCGGGAGATAGTCAAGAAGCTGACAGAGGGTGAGTATTGCCCAGCCATTAGCGCGTCCCCAAGCCATTGATGGCTGATGCTCAGCATCCTCCAGATATCCATGGCGGAAGATATTCTTTTCGGGCATCCACATTCGTTTGAAGAAACCTGTCGCTATGCGTGCTGCTTCGTCAAGCTGCTCAGGATGGTCTTTGTATTTGCTTCTGACAGCCATAGATGGAAGTGCCATAAACATATCATCAAGCCAGATAGCATTATAGTGAGGACGATTTCTTGCTATGGTCCCATCTGCAAGATGCACCGGACTTTGCTCAACTACAGCCCAATATTGCTCAATGTAAGGGGATATTTTGAGAGTAGAGTCAGCCATAGCCGCACGCATCCAAGCTCCTGCCATCGCGCCTGCATCATCAAGGGTGCGAGGGTCTTTCACTTGGCGTAGCTGACCATCCTCGGATACGTCACCGGCTTTGTCAGCTTCCTCGGCAAGGAAGCGGATCCGGTCGCTCACATAATCAGAATATTTCTTGTCGCCGGTGATCTTTGCTGCGTCAAGGAGAGCGTCATACATTACAGCCCATTCGTAGCTTGTCAGGCGATATGTGCCTTGATTCACTTTCCCGTCTGTCATCTTAGCCGGAGTCACTTCGTCGATGTAGGCGAAGACGCGGTCAATATCGGCTTTGACGGAGTCAGGGTTCAGTTGTCCGTAGGGTGTCTTGTAATCAGGCTGTAGCAGATGGAGTGGGGTGGTAGAGTCATTGATTTCCTGCTCTGCTTGTTTTTGTTCGCTTTTGCCGCATGCCGCGAGGGCGACGAGTGCTAAGATTGCTAAGTTTTTATTTTTCATGATCTATTTATTTTCGGGCTTCTGCCCTCACATATTTTAATCTTATTTTACAATAGTGCCTCTGAATTTGCGCCCCTTCAGGTCCGGACCGAAATAGAAGCCAGGTTCTGCCGGCTGATTGTAGGCCACATTTTGGTTGGCTACGCTGACTCGATATGCAGGGTCTTCCATAAAAGTATGGAATCGATAATCAGTGGGATAATCTGTCACATAAATGCGAAGTGATTGATTGTCAGGAGTCCTAAATATGATTTCTTCTCGCCAGTCTCCGAGCATGTCTGCCTGAAGGCATGGATTTCCCTTAGTGCCATTGTTTGATACCACTCCTTCGAATTTAATTAGCTCATCAGCCCTGCCGGTCTCCCAATTATATTTTGAAATTGTGGTGTGGTCAAGAAGTTCGGTGAGTAAATCGCCATCCCAAAGGACACAGAAGTTTACAGGAAGAATACTCTTCATTTCACTGAGAAATTCTTTTTGAGGAGCAATGATTTCACCTTTGAATGACCTTAATCCACCGCTGCTTGGCGACCATACTTCCACACCTTCATGGTTAGGATCAATGTCACCTGCCATACAGCGTCCGATATCCTTGTTGCTTGGATAGCGGAGTATTACTTCTCCGGTGGCAGCATCGCGAAGTGAAGTTCCATCTTTTTTGTTTTCATGGCATCCCCAGACGTAATATTTCTCATTGTTGATATCTGAGAGAAGATGAATGGCATCGCCATGATACATACCGGTGCTATAGAGTCCTGTACCATCATGGTCCACTGTCATTTGGCCGTATATGATCTCGTCGCAACCATCCCCGTCAACGTCTGCAATACGAAGATTGTGGTTGCCCTGTCCGCCGTATGCTTCATTGCCGGGAGTGGTTGAGTCAAATATCCAGCGAAGTTTTAGCTCTTTGCCGTCCCAATCGTAGGCAGCCAGTGCAGTTTTTGCATAATAGCCACGACACATGATGACAGAAGGATGGACACCGTCGAGATATGCTATGGCTCCCAGATAGCGTTCGCTTCGGTTGGCGTAGCTGTCGCCCCAGTCTTTGAGTTCGCCACGAGCAGGTTGATAGTCGACAGTGCTCATTGCTTCTCCGGTCTTTCCGTTGAATACGGTTAGATATTCGGGACCTGCGATGATGCGCCCCTTCATATTGCGCCAGTCAGCTTTATGCCCTCCGATAAGCTTGTTAGTGCCATCGATAGAACCGTCAGCTGTCTTGCAGACAACTTCGGCACAGCCGTCGCCGTCAAGGTCATATACCATAAACTGTATGTAGTGGGCACCGGAGCGAATGTTTTCTCCAAGATTTATGCGCCATAGTTTAGTGCCGTCAAGTTTATAACAGTCAAGATATGTAGGTCCGGTAAATCCGTCGTGCGCATTGTCATGGGAATTAGTAGGGTCCCATTTGAGAATAATTTCGTATTCCCCATCGCCATCTACGTCTCCTAATGAAGCGTCGTTGGCATTATAAAAATACTCCTTGCCCCAGAAGTCAACGCCAAGTTCAGGTCGATCCAATGGAATGTCGATATATCCAAGAGGGGCATCTGCCGGAAGGGTATATGAGCCTGACAGTTTCCCTTTTTTGGGGCGTACCGCATATACTGCAGATTTGGAATCTCTGTAATTATCAGTAAAGAAAGTCGCATCTGTGATGGGGGATTTGTTGATTTTCTTACCATCTCGGTATACGTCGAAAGATTGCGATTCAGGGTCTTGCGATAGATAGCGCCAAGATATGTTGACTTTGTCGGGCGATTCGCGTACGGCAACGACTCCACGTCCAAGATTTTCCATTTTCAATTTTGAGAAATCATAGCGAGACTGAGCGTGCATTTGAGCGATATTCATCGTGAATGCCGCCCCGAGCATAAGCAATGGGATAATGTTTTTTTTCATTATTGTCAGAATGTCGGGTTAGTTTTAGGTAGTCATTTCAAAATAATTCCCAAAGATATAAAAAAAATCATAATTGTGCAAAATTATTTGGTTTATACATGTGCTGTAGATGTATATTTAGGAAATTTTAGTAATTTTGCAGAGCGAAAGGATGAAAGTGTGGGGTGGGGAGATGATTTGTAAAGAAAAATTTTAACAATAATATGACGCTTATGAAGAAGTTTTTTACAGTATTTGCAGCCTGCGCGGCTGCAGCCTTCTCAATGGAGGCGGCAAATGTTGCGTACGCCCCGCAAGTGAAGATGGAGGCTCCGCAGGTGGACGATAAAGTGATTTTTGATGCTCCCGATGGAGAGCTTTCATGGCTCGATCGTACGTGTGATGGCTTTGTGAAAAAAGCTTTCCAAGCTACTCATGGTCAAATACTTGGATCGGTGGTGCAGATGGTAGAGGGGGAAGACGGCTATGTATATCTGAGCCACATGGCATCGGAATATCCGGTCAATACTTGGACACGATTCGAGCGTGAGGGCAATACCCTTGTGATGAATGGAGTGCAGGCGATCTATGTGGAGTATGATGAAGATTATGACGAAGAGCTCATAGTGTATCTTGCTCCTATGAAAGTGGAAATCGATGAGAATAACGTCGGTACTTTTGTCGTGACAGACGACTGCCGCTACGTTTTGAATGTTGGAGAGGACGGTTCTCTGACCTCTGCTGATCCTAAGATGCTTTTGGGAGTGTGTGTGCATACTCCGGATGAGACAGTAGAAGGAAATGCCGTCTGGATTTGGAAAGGATTTGGCGATCGTGATATAAAGATGGTGCCAGCCAAAGCTGAGCCGGTTGATGTTCCTGAAGGTATTGCAGTAGCAAACTGGGTTATGTTTGACGGATTCAGGAACAATTTAGTGCATGTTGCGATAGATGGCGATGATTTCTATATAAATGGTTTAGATCGTTCGCTTCCTGAGGCATGGGTGAAGGGTAAGATAGCCGACGGAAAGGTGACATTCCCTTCCGGACAGTATCTCGGAGCTGACATGGAGATTTACTATTACAGTTACTTCTGTGGTGCGGAATTCTCAGTGGAGGAAAACGAAGAAGGTGAGTCGATTAAAGTGGCAAGTTATGCCGACAGTGCCATTTTTGACTATGATGCTGAAGAGGGTAAACTTTCTATGGTGAGAGGCTATATTATAAATTCCACTCCAAAAGAATTGTTTCCTCTATATTTCTATGATGATGTTTATATCAGCCTTCAGCATAGGAATCCGGCGACAGTTCCAGCAGCACCTTACGGATTGGAATATATCAACGATGATTGGGGTAAGCGTGTATGGTTTATGATTCCCAATGTAGATGTAGAAGGAAATATGCTTAATATGGAAAATCTCTTCTATGAAGTATACGTAAATGGAGAATTGCAATATTTCGACATCTCATACGAAGAATGGAATTTAGGTAGGACGTCGCGCATACCTTATCTGTTCTGTGACTGGGATTATATCTGGATGACGATTGAGGAGCCGGAAGATCACACTGTATATTTCGATTATGATGGAGAAGTGAAAAGTGTAGGCATCCGTAGCATCTATGTCAATGAAAATGGTGAAGACATCTACAGCCAGATGGGCTACTGGGGCGATCCGACTTCTGCAGCTACAATTGAAGGCTCCCCTGTAGATGTGAAATGGTACGACCTTCAGGGACGCCCTCTCAGCGGTAAGGGTGCCGGAATCGCGATTAAAGTAGCTACTTATAGCGATGGAAGAATAGTGCGTAACAAGGTTCTTACTGCCGAGTAAATATGATCAAATAAAATTATTAAGATGGTGCTTGCTTTTGGCAAGCACCATCTTTTGTTGCATAATTGTTGAGATGTGTTTACATTTTTATTAAGCGTGAACATTGTGTATAGTCAATGCATTTTAAGGATAAAGAATAAATTAAAAACACACCCAACACCATTTAATACTATGAAAAAGTTATTTTTATTTCTCGCAGTCGTCATCGGAGTGTTAACCGCTTCAGCAAAAAACAATTACTCACGAGATGTCAACATACTTCCAGCAGAGGCACAGACAATCTTGAAAGATAATTTCAAGTCGAAAGTCAGCCATATAAAGATTGGCAAGGATTTTGGTCACATCAGAGAGTATGATGTGGTGATGACAGATGGAAGTGAAATTTCTTTCGACAAGCATGGCAATTGGAAAGAAGTAGAGGTGGCTCCCTCTTCGGCTGTGCCTTCCGACCTGATACCAAATCCAATCATTACATTTGTGAGCGAAAACCAGTCGAAAGCTAAAGTGACAAGTATAGAAAAGAAAAATTATGGATATGAAGTTGAACTCTCGAATGGAAAGGACGTGAGATTTACGGAAAAAGGCAAATTCATACGTTACGACGAGTGAAAAATAATAAATAATAAAATAATAAAACATAAACCAAAAGTCCCGCTGATGATGACATCAGTGGGACTTTTAAATTGTTTTGTCGACAATTAGTATCAACCTTTAGCGACAGCTTCCTTGAATACGGGAGCCGGTTTGAAAGCCGGGATGTTGTGAGCCGGAATGATGACAGCTGTGTTCTTAGTGATGTTGCGAGCTGTCTTTTCTGCTCTTTCTTTGATGATGAAAGAACCGAAACCACGGAGATATACGTTTTCACCGTGAGCAAGGCTGTCTTTTACTACATTCATGAACTGTTCGATGACTTCTATTGTAGTAGATTTGTCGATACCAGTCTTCTTTGCAATTTCGTTTGCGATTTCTGCTTTTGTCA
>CAMWQY010000166.1 GCA_947176355.1 uncultured Porphyromonadaceae bacterium | reverse complement strand
ATTATGTAGGCTATCAGCAACTTTCAATCGCTGTCAAAGGCCAAACGGTAATCAACGCCCAGCTTTCCGAGACTGCCACTTCGCTCGACGAACTTGTCGTTGTAGGCTACGGTGTAGCCAAGAAGAGCGACCTTACTTCTTCAATTTCTACCATCAAGGGATCTGAATTGAATGAAATGGTAAGCGGAAACGCCATGGATGCAATTCAGGGGCGCATTCCGGGTGTGCAAGTTGCCTCCGGTGGCGGTCCCGGTTCCAATCCTTCTGTCATGATCCGTGGTGTCACTTCTGTCAACGGTACTGCCCCTCTTTATGTGGTAGATGGTGTACCTTTGAATACCAACAATATTAACTTCATTAATAACAATGATATAGAAAGTATGGAAGTGCTGAAGGATGCATCTGCATCTGCAATATATGGTACTCGCGCTTCTAATGGTGTCATTATCATTACCACAAAGAAAGGCAAAGCCGGAGCTACTCACGTAGATTTTTCTGCTTCTGTCGGATGGCAATACATCCCTAAGCCAAGTATAGCTTGGGCAGACGAATATGAAAAAGTATTCTATGCTCGCTATCAAAACGACGGCCGTGTAGCTCCTTGGAATTCTCCATACGTCGACTATGGTGAAGTCGACAGCACAGACTGGTGGAAACTCGTTGTAGACAAGACTGCCCTGGTTCAGAATTATGCTCTCAGCGTCAGAGGAGGAAATGAAAAATATGTCTACAGTCTTTCAGCCGGCTACTATCGGAATAATTCTCAATTTAGTGGAGGATATTGGGATAAGATGAATGTCCGTCTTAATACTGAATATAATTTCACAAATTGGTTGAAAGCCGGACTCGACCTCGCTCCCAACCTTGAAAGCTGGGAATCAGCTCCAGAACTTTTTGGAGCTGCCATGAGTATGGACCCCACTACCCCGGTCTATCGTCCGGAATCCGAATGGGATCCAGCAAATCCGATGAACGACTTCCAGCGCTCCTACAACAACCAAGAATGGAACCCTGTAGCTTCTCTTGCCCGCATGGACAATCATTCTACCAAGTTCCAGCTTTTGATGAATCCATACATACAGATTCAGCCGATCAGACAACTGACGTTGCGCACACAATTTGGCGCTAATCTATGGTATCAGCGGGAGGACAAATATAACTATGCTTTCCATATTGATGCCCTCGAACAGAATGCCAAGAACAGCGATGAGCGAAACTATTCCGACCAATTGAACTGGAGCTGGACAAATACTGCCACTTATATGGACACTTTCGCCGACAAGCATAATCTAACTGTCATGGCGGGTTTCACTGCAGAACGCTATGCTCATTATTGGGCGAATGCTTCCCGACAGGATATTCCGGGCAACAACAGTCTTCTTCATGAAGTAAGTGCAGGTATAGGCGACCAATTTGCAAGCGGCAGCACAAGCTACCAGACTCTCGCTTCTTTCTTAGGACGCGTGATGTATAACTTTGACAGCCGTTACTATTTGACAGCTTCTATCCGATACGACGGTAGTTCACGCTTCCCACAAGGTAACAAATGGGCTACATTCCCGTCAGTATCTCTTGCTTGGCGTCTTTCCGAAGAGTCTTTCATGGAAAGCACTCGCAGCTGGCTTGACAATGCAAAGGTACGTCTTGGTTGGGGTAAGGTTGGTAATCAGAACATAGATCCGGGTCTATTCCTCTCTACAATGAATAATGGCGTAAATTATGTATTCAATGGCACACGTTTCCCCTCCACTATTGTTGGACAGATGGGAAATACAAACTTACGTTGGGAAACTGTAGAAGATTATGATTTTGGTATTGACGCTTCTTTCCTCAGCAATCGTCTGAATTTTACATTTGACCTCTATCAGAAGAATAGCCATGACATGCTTTATGCAGCTTCAGGACTTTTAATTTCAGGCAATCCTGAATGGATGGCAGCAATCATGCAGAATATCGGTGAGATGCAAGCTCGCGGATGGGAACTCTCACTCGCATGGCGCGATAAAGTGGGCGATTTCGGATATGATGTAGGTGTCCAACTCTCAAGCGTTAGAAACAAGGCTATCAAATTCAACGGCGATGGTCCTGTATGGACAGGGGGAAATCGTCTTAATGGAAATATAATCAAGAATGAAGATGGAGCCCTTATTTCCCGATTCTTCGGCTATCGCACTCATGGACTTTTCCAGAACTGGGAAGAAGTGTATGCCCATACAGATGAGCACGGCAATATGCTTCAGCCGGATGCCCGGCCAGGAGATATCCGTTTCCTTGACATCGACCATAATGGAGTGCTCAATGATGATGATAAGTGCTATATCGGTAATCCTTATCCCGACTTGATGATTGGTTTCAATATTGGTCTTAACTATAAAGGTTGGGACTTTCTTGCCAACTTCTACGGCACATACGGCAATGACGTGTTCAATCTTGAAAAACAAAGATATTCAGGAGGTAGCGGACAGAATGTATATCGTGGCACTCTTGGCAAAGCATGGCACGGCGAAGGCACAAGCAATGACATTCCACGCCTATCTTACAACGACCTCAATCAGAATTATAGTCGAGTATCTGATTTTTATGTAGAAGATGGCAGTTACATGCGTTGCAAACTTCTGACTTTAGGATATACCTTACCTCAGAGTTGGCTCGGCAACTTCAATCTCCGACTCTATTTTTCAGCACAAAATCTATTCACCATTACCAAATATTCAGGTATGGACCCGGAACGTCCGTTCTACGACGGAAATGTGATTGAAAAAGGTATCGGCAATGCAAATTACCCGACTCCAAAGACTTTCCTATTCGGAGTAGACTTCAAATTTTAATTTTGAATTTTAAATTTAGAATTTAGAATTATTTCGTAATTAAGAATTATAAAAATGAAAAAAATAATATATTCTTTCGCTATCTTAGCAGGAATGACATTGTCGACCTCTTGCAATGATTTCCTTACCGAAGAGGAGCGTGGAAAGGAGAACCTCGAAACATATTTCTCTACTCCTGATGAAGTGGAATCTGCTGTAGGCGGTTGCTACTATCAGATTGCAAAGGGAGGCGGCTGGTGGCAAATATATAATACCTGGCTATTGTCGGATATGACAACAGACGACCTTTGGGATGGCAATACAACACAAGAGGACGGTTACCAAACAAACACACATTTCCTCCCTACAGCCGGAACAGAAGAGGGAATCCTCCAAAATTTCTGGGGCGCTCGCTATCAAGGAATCAATTCTTGCAACCTTTGCATTGAGCGAATCCCTAACGTGGAGATGGATGAGAATCTAAAGAAACGTCGCATTGCAGAAGTTCGCTTCCTACGGGCTTTCTTCTATTTTGATCTTGTCCGCAATTTTGGTGGAGTGCCGCTACAAAATGAATATGGCAGCACAGGCAACGGAGTGGGTCGTTCTACTCAAGAGGAGTGCTATAAGTTTATAGAAGATGAAATCCTGCTTGCCATTCCGGATCTTCCGGAACGCAGCCAACTCGCTGCTGCAGATATGGGACGCATCACAAAAGGTGCAGCTCTCGGCATTCTCGGGAAAGCACAACTCTACCAAGCAAAATGGGAAGAAGCAAAAACCACACTTAAGAAAATTATTGACTCCGGAGAATATCGCTTGCTTGACAACTTCGGTGACGTATGGAGCGTGAAGCACAACAATAGTGCTGAAAGCTTATTCGAAGTGCAACAGACATACGGAGGAGATACATACGCACTTGGTGGTTCACTCACAGTAGTGACCGGTTGCCGCAATGGTGTAGGCGACGGATGGAGCTGGGGACAACCTACTTCCGACCTCGAGAATGCTTTCATTGCTGCCGGAGATACAGAGCGTCTTCGTTGGACAATCATCAAGACAATGTGTACTGAAATTGCCGGGGAAAGTAAATTTTCAGAGTTTGTGTCAAACAACAAATCTGTATGCGGTATAAATGATGCAAAATATAATGATTATAAGGATAAATTCGGATGGACTGCTTCAGACTATTATAAGGGATACATAATTGACCCTGCCCAACACAAGTCAGCCCGCATCATACGTAAGTATTTCGTTCCTCTTGAAGATCGTCCCGAGATTTACAATATAGATAAAATTCCTCTTAACCATCGTGTGCTTCGCTATGCTGACGTTCTTCTGATGTATGCTGAGGCATGTGCAGAGACCGGCGATGACAGTCAGGGCCAATGGGCGTTGAATAAAGTTAGAAATCGCGTCCACCTTAATGATGTCAATGCAACCGGAACTGCACTCCGCGATGCTATCCGAAACGAACGACGCCTTGAATTAGCTCATGAACAATGCCGTCTTTACGATCTCCGTCGTTGGGATTGCGACAACGGAAAGAAGATGATGTGCAACATCATGGGTCCTAATGGATCTTTCGTGAAATACAACATGGGTCCGGATGCTGATATGTATGAAAAATGGAATCAAGGAGAACCAAGCGATAAAGGTATCCGTTTCCGAGAAGATCGTGATCTCCTATATCCTATCCCCTATTACGAAATCGTACACTCAAACGGAGTTATTAAGCAGAACCCCGGATGGAATTAATTATTAACGATTAACTATTAATGTTTAAATATTTAGATGAATAAGAAAATTATAATATCGCTTGCGTTGTGTGGGGCTGCTGTGATCTCCTTAGGTTCCTGTAGCGATGAGCCACATGGCGTCTCTACCAAGCACCCGGTTGGCAGCGAAGGACCAAGCGGTCCAAGCTTCAGTGAAAATGATGATGTCTCTTCTCCTATTGCCAACTTCCCTCTGACAAGCAGGAAAGTGACAGTCAATACTTCCGTGACATATCAGGAAATGGAAGGATTCGCAGCTTCCGATTGCTGGCTCCCCAACCAGATTGGTCAATATTGGACCGACAACCGTAATGATATTGCCCAATTGCTCTTTTCCCAAAACATATCCGCAGATGGCCAACCACAAGGAATTGGTCTTTCAATGTGGAGGGTCAATCTTGGCGCCGGAACAGAGGAACAGGGCGACAACAGCAATATGGCATTAAACAACCGAGCCCAAAGCTATCTCAGCACCGGCAGCTACAACTGGAATAGTTGTGCCGGGCAGCGCTATTTCATGGAGCAGGCAAAGAATATGGGTTGCGAGAAATTTGTTCTTTTCAGCAACTCCCCTCTCGTGCAGTATACCCTGAACGGTATGGGATATTCCGACAATGGAGCTCATGGAAATCTCAAGGAGGAAGGCTACTCTCAATATGCGGAATATATGGCAGAAGTGGCAAAACATTTCACGGAAGCCGGCTACAATATTTCTCACATCTCCCCTGTCAACGAGCCTCAATATGATTGGGGTGTCGCAGAAAATGGCATGGCAAATCAGGAAGGTTCAGGATGGCAGAACACAGAGATTGCAAAGCTTGTGAAGGAACTTGACAAGTCTCTTTCAGCGAGAGATCTTGATACTTATATCTTGATTGCAGAAGCTGGATCTTGGAAGGATTTGTATGAAGGTGGAAATGCAAGATCAAATACCATCAATGCATTCTATAATCCTACTTCCGATGCTTACGTAGGCGATATCAAGCGACTTGACAACATTATATGCGGACATAGCTATTGGACAGAGGGAACTTGGACAGGGATGCGAGAAGTTCGCTCTAAAGTCGCTACTGCCGCCAAGGCGCGCAATCTGAAGGTATATCAGACTGAATGGTCAATGCTCGGAGACGCACCGGCTGAACTTGACGGAAACTATGACAACGCTACAGAATTTGATATCGCGCAGTATATGAGCCGTGTAATCCATAATGACATAACGGTTGCTGGTTGTGCTTCATGGAGTTATTGGACTGCAATGTCTGTAGAACGTTGGGGGCAGAAAAATCGTTTTGAGCTTATAAAGACAACTCCGAAGGGAGGAGTAGACAGCGATGACTTTAAGCAAGGAGGCACAGTAGCCGCTAATCCCAATCTTTGGGTTCTCGGCAACTATAGTCTCTTCGTTCGCCCGGGCTACAAGCGTGTCGATCTCACTTTGGATGAATCCAAGGATTTCTTTGGTTCCGCTTATTTGGCTCCTGAAGGTAATAAGCTCGTAGTCGTATTGACCAACTATGATAAGACAAATGGTGTCACTGTAGATATGCCAAAACCGGAAGGAGTTAAAGCAGTGTTTACATACACCACTACAGC
>CAMWQY010000165.1 GCA_947176355.1 uncultured Porphyromonadaceae bacterium | reverse complement strand
ACTTTCTAATCCTTGGAATGAGAAAGAGATACAGGAGATAGCAAAGAATATACCAGTTAAATTTGGTATGATCATATCTGATTATAAACAAGATAGCTCTCTGTTAAAAGAGCAGATTGAACTTATTTCTGGCGATTTTATTTTTGCTGTATCATCGTTTATGGGATATGGGTTGTATGAGAATTCAATGTTAAATCGAGAACAACTTTTGGAAAAATTAAAATGAAAATCACTATCCATCGCGGTACTAACCAGATAGGTGGCTGTGTGACAGAGTATGAACATGATGGCTGGCGACTCCTTGTCGATTACGGCGAAGAGTTGCCGGGATCTCCTAATGCTGCAAACCCACTTGAAGTTGAAGGTCTGACACACGGAGATATCACTAAAAGTGCTCTTCTAATTACTCATTATCATGGTGACCATATCGGTAAAATAGCAGATCTGCCAGCTCAACTGCCCATCTACATGGGAAAGATTGCAAAAGAGATACAATCAGCATTCTCTCATCACATGAGCAGTGTGAGTGAAAGCAATCATAAAATTGCACAAAGACTTGAAACAGTAACTGTTTTCAATCCGGGAGAAAAGTTTGAATTTGGTCCTTTTGAAATCTTGCCTATTATCATAGACCATTCAGCTTTTGATGCTTACGCTTTTAAAATAGAAGCCCAGAACCTTACGGTGTTCCATACGGGTGATTTCCGCACTCATGGATTCAGAAGTAAGACATTGCCTAAAGTTATAGAAAAATATATAGGCAGAGTAGATTACATAGTTTGTGAAGCAACTAATATAAAACGACCGGATGCTGATGCTGTAAAGGAATATGAACTTCAATGGAAATATCGGGAGGCATTCCAAGAAAACAAGTATAATATAGTTTACGCTTCCTCAACCAATATAGATAGGCTATTCGGCTTGTATCATGCTGCTATAAGAGCAAAACGACCATTCTACGTTGACAGTTTTCAAAAGAAAATAATGGATATTGTTGCCGGACGCGACAAGATATGGGGAAAGTCTGATCTTTACAAATATAAAGAAGGAAGAGAGCCGATAGTCTTAAAGCGAAATGGAGATGAATTCTTAATCACCGATAGTTTCAAGAAAGATCTTGAAGATAGAGGTTATGTCTTGATAGCAAGAGCCGGAAAAAGATTTGACAATCTAATTTCAGAAATGCCCTCCGAGGGTAGACAAACGTACCTTTCCATGTGGAAAGGGTATATTGACAAACAAAAAGCTGCATACAATCCCGACCTTGCCAAAGCTGAAGGTGAAAAACCAATATACTTGCATACAAGTGGACACTGCGATATGAAGAGTCTCGGAGAGCTTTTCAATATGCTTAAACCGAGAGCTATCATTCCTATTCATACTGATGATTCTAAATCTTTTGCAGATTTATTTTGTGAAGATTGGCCTATTCTCCTTCTTAATGATGGAGATTCTTTCTCTCCTGTCAATATTCCTGCTAAAGATATGGCATATGCCAAAATTTTATGTCTGGAAAAGCCTGATGAATCTTTAGATGCAGATAATCCGGATGGACTTCGATGGTGGAAATTAGATGATAAGTTTATTGGAGAGTTTAGATCGAGAGAGGAAGCATACGACGCGCTATGTCACATTGTCTATCGCCCGGAAAAAGTTTTTGCGTACGAAATTGAGGTCATGGGCTTAATAGATCCAAATATCAGTATCATTTATAATAATGATCTATCTGTTCATGCGGAATATCGAAAAGGAGGACATCATCCTAAAGGTAAAGACTTTCAAGAAAATAGTGGCTTTAAGCCGGGCGATAAAGTTTTATGTCTGAAATACTCAGGAATGAATGCTGTGTTCCCTGCCATTGTAGTTGGTCCCATAACAAAAGAGTATCTGAGAAATGAGTATAAAAACGATGATGAGGCTCAATGCTTCTATTCTTCTTTCAATGATTATCTCAATAACTGGACAGACTGGGACTGGGATTCTATAATAGTAAGGCCTCTTGTCCGTCTTAATTTCGGATGGGAAAAGATGGATGAAACAATTCTTGTCAACCGTATTTACATCTTCCCTTTTAAAAATTATCCATATCTCTGATACTCATAGGTACCAACATCGACTTCAGGAATTGCATGAAGCCGATGTTGGCATTCACTCCGGAGATTTTTGTATACCCCATCTTTTCGGCCACACTCACTCAAACCATGGATTGAAACCATCGACTGAAAAGCATTTATTGAAAACGGGTACCATATTGTTTTGTCTACGAAACGAAATATGGTTAATTTTGTTTTGTCGACAAAACAAAATTAACCATATTTCGTTTTATCTATAAAACAATTTATATGATTAGCAAGGAAAATCTTTTAGAAGTGATGCTTGAAAACCGAGAGGAAGTCATGCGTCACAAAGTTATACCAAGATATATAACCATAGACGACTTCGACAGGCAAGTACTTGTGGGGGTACGACGTGCTGGCAAGTCATACATATTATATGGACAGATTCAAAAACTTATAGCGTCAGGGAAAACTTGGGACGAAATTCTTTATCTAAATTTTGAGGACGAACGTCTGACGGGAATGGATATTTCCGACTTGAATTCTATTCTCGAGGTCCATGCAAGAATAAGCGACAAAAGACCAATGCTCTTCCTTGATGAAATACAAAATATAGAAGGATGGGAAAAATTCGCACGTCGGGTTGCTGATAACAAATATCATGTGGTAATAACCGGGAGTAATGCAAAGATGCTTTCAACTGATGTTGCAGCCACTTTAGGAGGCAGATATCTTACAAAGGAGGTTTTCCCATTATCATTCAAAGAATATCTTGCAATAACAGGCATTGACAGTGAAGATAAGTTTCTGACAGCAACAACTGAGCGGCGAGCTCTGCTGATGCGTCAATTTGAAGAATATTTTCAATTCGGAGGATTTCCAGAATGTGCTACCCTACCCGTAAAACGTGATTATCTCACAAGTTTATACCAAAAGATATTTCTTGGTGATATTGCAGCAAGACACCGTATCGATAATATTTTCGCACTCCGGGTACTCTTCAAGAAACTCGCTGAAAGCGTAATGCATCCGCTATCCTTCTCTCGTGCTACCAACATAGTAGCATCTACAGGCGTAAAAATCGGGAAACCGACAGTTATTAATTATCTGGAATACTCAAGGAACGCCTACCTTCTTCTCTCGATCCCAAACATAGCTGACAACCTGACAGAACGAGTCTCTAATCCAAAATATTATTTCATAGACAACGGCATAATATCACTTCTTGCACTGGATATCCGTTCTTCATTGCTTGAGAATCTCATAGCCCTCGCACTCATACGTCGCTATGGAACAAAAGATGCTGTCTATCATTACAATCATGGAATCGAAGTTGATTTCTATATTCCGGAGAGTGAAACAGCTATTCAGGTGAGCTACACAATATCGACCTCGAATGAAACCTTTGAACGAGAGACCAAAGCCCTCGTCAAGATCGGAGAAAGGCTCCCGGTACAACGCCGTATTATTATCACTTATGACGAGGAATCCATAATAGAAAAAGATAATCACTCAATCGAAGTTATGCCGGCATGGAAATTCTTGCTTACTTAGATTTTTCGATCAAGGGAAGAATGATTTTTTCAAAATTATCGCGTGAGATTATTCTGTAATGGAAATGGACGGAGTCGTTGAAGCGACGGCTGTGATGTGCGATATAGTTGCCTTTGGTAAACTGATCGGCAAGAGATTTCCTGTCGATATCCTCATCTGGAAAGTGCAGACCTTTAGCGATAATCACACTGTCGATTAGATTCCATGTCTTCATCCATTCTTCTCCCGACGGAGGAATAATGCCCTGCACACTCTCCACAAAGACAGGAAAGAATGTTTCGTACGAAACAATACCGTCTTTGATAAGGGAAAGATTCACACGGTAGAAATTACCCTTGAACCCGGTTTTTTCATAGAGAGGTCCGTCAAATGGACCCTCCTCCGCAAGTTCCTGACGGAGATAACGACCGGATGCAGCAGTGTCGGCAAGAATATGACCAGGTCCGAAGAAATCCTGCATGAAGTTTTTGTAGACGTCACGGTATTGAGATGATGGGTAGTGAGTCAACTGATAGTCTAATGCTTCTGCGATGGAATCGGTAACAAGTGGAGTTGCCAATATTTCACCATCAATCGTCTTAGACGATTTGTTGCTACAAGCCGTCATTAACAAAATACAAGCTGATATGATCAAAATCTTATTATTCATAAATATATTCTTAATATTGGAACGCACTATGAAATGCGAATTAAATAAAAATACTTAACTCCTTTCAGCCAATGCGGGACGCGCACGGAGTGCGCTAACTACACTGATTCTTTCGGAAGAAGATAAGCCACATCAGCATAACAACGAAAGCATACGCTGCGAATATGCACCATGGATAAATCCACTCGCCCATGAAGAGACGCATCGGAACTCCAGCGCCGGAGATATTGACCATCTCCCAATGACACCATTTGTTGACAATCGAGCCGGCGGCGACCGTGCCGAACGTGGCACCGATACCATTACTCAAAAACATCATCAATCCTTGGGCAAATCCTTTCATGTTGGAAGGCGCTACCTGCTGGATATACAAATGTCCGGCTATCGTAATGAAGTTAAAAGCTATACCATACACAAGCATCGAGCCAATTAGCAACCAAAGACCATCGCCGGGATTGCCGACACCAAGCATAAAGAATCTTAAAGCCCAAGCAAACAGACCTACTGCATATACATATCTGATACCTTTCCATTTGAGGGAGATGCCCACAAGCAATATGCATACAGCTTCCGAAATCTGAGAAAGAGAGAAAAGCATAGTGGCATTTCCAGAGGCAAATGACGCTGCATATTGCGCAACTCCACTGAAATGAGTAATGAATGGAGTAACAAAACCGTTAGATATTTGAAGGCAGACACCGGAGAAAATGACAAAAACAAGAAATATAGCAATCTCTCGCTTGCTGAACATCATCTTTAGGGAATCCTTAAAAGGTATCTTCTTATTAGATGTGGTAAGTTCAGAATCTCTCTGTTGGGACTTCAATGATGGAAGAGAAAATGAATAAAGTGAAGTCATAACTCCCATTATGCTGCTACATAAAAGCTGCATGGCATTATACTGAAAACGTAAATGCCCTACGATTCCCTCTTCACTGAATGAAAAACCTAAAGAACCGTCATTCCAATAAGCACAATTCACAAACCACATTGCAGCAACGAAACCCACAGTACCCCAAATGCGTATCGAGGGAAATGAAGTCACCGTATTGTGTCCACTCTGAGTCAACAAGCCGAATGCAGTTGTATTAGCAAGCGCCATAGTAGGCATATACAACGCAAGGAAAAGAAGATAAAGCGGATAAAAAACATTAAATTCAAGTTGAGGATGCGTCATTCCATACCTCCACATAGCCAACATGACAAATGCTGCGAGAATATGGCAAATACCTAAAAGTCTCTCAGGACGTCCCGTCCGGTCGGCGAGACGTCCCAAGAGTGAGGGGGTGATGATTGACACGAGACCGATAGCAGCGTAGAACCATGCAATCTTGCTGCCAATTCCTCCGGATCCAAGGAATTGTCCGAAACTTGTCAGATAGCATCCCCATACTCCAAACTGGAGAAAGTATAGCAATGAAAGACGTGCTTTCATATCTGGTTTAAGAGGTTTAAGAGGTTTAATAAGTTTAAAGACGGAATGTAACTGATAACGTCAGAATTTAGAATTTGAACTCCACTCCTCCCATTATTGTGGTGCCCGGCATCGGGCATCCATATATTATCTGGTAATGCTTATTGGCAATATTATCCACTTTTACTGACAGTGTTACAGGAACTGCTGACCCTGAATTAAGAGTATAGGCAGCCCGAAAGTTAAGCAGAGTATAGCTTACTGTCGATCCGTCAGGATTTCCATTCTTCATGCTCCATATGCTTTGGTCCTCAAGTGTGAAGCTGAAATCTCCCGGTGAATATGTCATCTCGGCACACAGCTTGTTTTTCGGTGAATATAGGTTGTCTGAGTCTGTATGGAGATACGACCAGGAAGCACTCGCCTGAAGATTGGAGAGAATATTGTAAGCCGCCTCAATCTCGAAACCCTTGTTGTGGAACTTTCCGGTATTAACATTGTGTGGTCGGCCATCTACTCTTACAG
>CAMWQY010000164.1 GCA_947176355.1 uncultured Porphyromonadaceae bacterium | reverse complement strand
TTTAAGAGCTTTGAGATTGTTGATCCTGACAAGACCGTCGAAAAGAGGAAGCGACATTTCGAGTCCGAAACCTGTACCTAAGGTCTTTTTGTTGTCGTAGGTATTGGTTTCAGGGTCGATGTTACGACCAAAGCTCAGGCTTCCGTTGCTTCCAAGTCCAATGTAGGGCATTAGGTCAGATGCGCCTAAGCGTTTATTCATTTTTGCCATGTCAGTCTCAAGACGGCTTATTCTATTGGAATGGGCATGGGAGCGTGCATAGATTAGGCAATCGTTGAGTGTCATAGGCTTTTTTTCTTCCTCTGCATAGATGCTCTGCGGAGGAAGAATCAATGACAGGAATGTCAATATGATTGAAGATGGTTTCATATCAGAATATTTGTTTTTCGTTTACGCCGACAAAATTACTGCCACTCTGACTTGACTCCAAAAAATGCGTTGAAAAACGCAAAATTTCAATTCATTTTGTCTAAAAATTCGACATTGTGCCGAATTTTTAGACACCATTCTCAAAACAAGTTGCTAATTCAGATTATTATTATTATCTTTGCATAACTAAAATTTGAGATATGCCTAAGATATTTGAATACTTTGGATTCATATTTTACTTTTATTCCAATGAGCATGAACCAATACATGTTCACGTTCAACATGGAAGTACTGAAAGTATTTTCGAATTAATCATGATGGATGGAAAACTGACAGACATAAATATTCGCGAAAAAAATGGAATACAACCCCTGTCTAATAAAGATAAACGAACAGCCAAAGAATTTATAGAAAAATATCATAAAAATATAATAGATAAATGGGTCAAGTTCTTTGTTATGAAGAAAGCGGTAAGAAGCACCAACATAACTAAAAAAATCTAATAATATGACTCCGAGCATTAAAATTGTTGAAGCTAAAGATTTAGGTAATCTGCAAATTCTGATCCTTTTCAGTGACAATAAACAAAAGACTATAGATATTGGTGACTTTATACGTCGTCATCCACATCCTCAGTACAATAAGTATCTTGATCCGAAACGATTTCGGAAATTTTCAATTGAAAATGGGAATATCGTTTGGGGAAAGAACTGGGATTTAATTTTTCCTTTAGATCAATTGTATTCTGGAAGCCTCATTTGATGAAAGATCGATTACTAATAATTGATGATAATTCGGCTGTAAGGGCTACTCTTAGGCTACTGCTGAGTGATGAATTTGAGGAGGTTGATGCCATCGAGAATCCGGCGATGATTGCTACGCTCGCGTCGCCCGGTAACTACGATGCAGTGCTTCTCGATATGAATTTCGATAATGGCAGACTTGACTGCACCGATGGTCTTTTCTGGCTTGAACGTCTCAAAAGCCTTCCTACTCCTCCTGCAATTGTGGTGATCACTGCTTTCGGAGACGTGGAAATAGCTGTCAAGGCAATGAAATTAGGAGCGGAAGATTTCGTCACAAAACCTTGGGACAATGATCAGCTTATCGAAAAACTGAAAAAAGCTATTACAAAAAACCGAAAACAACGTCAGGATAAAGAGGCAGCCAGGCGAGCATCGCAACTCGAGGCTGCAGAAAGCGAAAGGCTTCGCTTGACACTTGACGAAGTAAAGATGCGGCATATACACAGCGTAATCGACAGTTGCGATGGAAATCTTTCAGCTGCAGCCCAGCAACTTGGGGTGAATCGTCAGACCCTGTATAATCTCTTGAAGAAATGAGACGGTTCAGACTGAATGTTGCATTGCTGATTGCCGGAATCATAGCAAGCGCTACCGGAGCAACTCTACTGCTTATCTACGGTTTGTGGGCACAAGGATGTCTGACATTGATAGTCACAGCAGTATGTATATTCGCACTATGGCATCTTCAATCCCGATTGATTGGAACGATGACTGCATTCGTAAATGCTCTTGAAATGAACGACACAACTACAAAGATAATTCTCGGCGGGGATCATGAACTACAGAAAATGGCGGAATCCATGAACCACATCTCCGACATCTATAGTGAGAATATGCGAGAGTTGCAAACCCGAAAATTGTATTATGACAGAGTTTTGCGGATAATGACTCATGAGATGCGCAACGGCATTACCCCTATTTTAGCTTTAGCTTCTGACATGGAGCTTAAGCCTGAGAGATACAACGGACAAAAAATGTCTGAGGCTGCCCATTTACTACATTCTCAGGCAGAAGGAATACATCGCTTTCTTGACTCCTATTATAGATTGACTCATCTTCCAGATCCCAAAATAGAGACTATAAAAGCCGAAGGCTACTTTAAATCGCTCAGACGCTTATTTAAGGCAGAATTAGACAATCGGAATATGTCGGAAGAATTAATTTCTTATACTGTTCCTGAAGATATGAATTTGAATATCGACATATCTCTGATGAATCAGGTAATGATCAATCTTCTTCGCAATGCCCTTGACGCACTTCCGGCTGAAGGAGGAAAAATCGAAATAATCCTTACTGTTTCCGACTCGAGGCCTTTCCTGACTATTAAAGATAATGGCAAAGGTATGACCCAAGATGCAATTGACAATCTCTTCCAACCCTTCTTCACGACTAAGCCCGATGGAAGCGGAGTGGGGCTTTCCATTTGCCGCCAAATAATTCAGAAGCATGGTGGAGACATCCGACTTCAGAGCTACAATGGAAAAGGCACAAATGTCTTCATTACTTTATAACTTTCAACTTTTGCAAGCATAAGTTGAAGGTTAAGGGTTATTGGGTTAAAGGGTTACACTTAAACTTATATATCAGACAGGATCGACATCATAGTGAATCTGAGAAGATTTAATCTGAGGAGTTGGAGCAAGACGCTCATAGACCTGACGAAGAAGTGCCTTTACCTTCTTCATAGATGCTCCGGATTCTACTTTCAGCATTATCTGCTGGATATACCAAGTGTTGACCCTGGAAACGAACGGTTTCTCCGGTCCAAGCACTCTTCCGCCAAAAACCTCTCTCAATGCCATAGACAGCATAACTGCGGCGGCATCACACGTTGCCGCATCTTTGTTGCGTACATACACATTGACAATCTTAGTAAAAGGAGGATAGGCGTATTTCTGTCGTTCTTCCAGTTCCTCCTTATAATAAGACATATAATCATGATTCTTTACATGCTCGAGCACTCTCTCTTCAGCTTTAGTGGTTTGGATAAGCACTTTGCCCGGTTCTTGCCTACGACCGGCTCTTCCTGCCACTTGCTCCAGCATATTAAAAGCCCTCTCATTGCTACGGAAATCCGGAAAATTCAATAAAGTATCTGCATTTAAAACCCCGACAATTTTCACCCTATCGAAATCCAGTCCTTTAGATACCATCTGCGTCCCTACAAGAATATCCGTGCGATGATCAGCAAATTCCTCAATCAATTCCTGATAAGCAAGTTTGTTGCGGGTGGTATCCAAATCCATACGGGAAACCTTCTTATCAGGGAACTCTTCCTGAACTTCTTCAGCTATTCTCTCAGTGCCATAACCATATTTCTCGAGAGTATTCTCTTCGCATGCCGGACAAAGATCCGGTAAAGTCTGGGTATAACCACAGTAATGGCATCTCAACAACTTGCTTCCCTTATGATAGACGAGACTGACATCACAATTATGACATTTGGGACTCCAGCCACACGTTTGGCATACGACAACCGGAGCAAATCCACGCCGGTTTTGAAACATTATGGCTTGCCATCCTTTATCAAGAACCTCTTTAGTCTGACGACGTAATGGACCGGAAAGAATACCCTTCACATCTTTTTGTTTTCGCATCTTTCTCATGTCGATTACCTCTACTTCAGGAAGAGAAGACCCCTCGTAACGCTCTGTCAAAGTGACCAAACCGAATTTTCCGTTTGATGCCTTCCAATATGTTTCTATTGAAGGAGTTGCCGATCCGAAAAGAGTCCGAGCACCATGCATGGAAGCAAGCACTGTAGCCGCATCCCGGGCATTGTAACGTGGAGCCGGATCAAATTGCTTATAGGATGACTCATGCTCCTCATCGACTACGACGAGCCCTAATCTTGAGAATGGGAGAAACACTGAACTTCTTACTCCAAGCACCACCATTGGCTCATTAGTTGACAAAAGACGATTCCATATATCCACCCTTTCACTATCTGAAAATTTTGAATGATATATAAGCAGTCGGTTGCCAAACACTTTCTTAAGTCGATCGGTAAGTTGCGTGGTCAGAGATATTTCCGGCACGAGATACAACACTTGATTTCCTTGATCTAAGACTTCCTTGATGAGATCGCAATAAATCTCGGTTTTTCCTGATCCGGTCACTCCATGAAGCAATGTTATTGCATGATCGCGGAAAGAATCACGAATCTCTTTAGCTGCCTTTGCCTGGATTTCAGAAAGAACCGGCATCTCTCCCACTGCTTCTGCACCGGAATCAAAGCGATTGATCTTGTCTTTGTAAATTTCCAAAATTCCTTTATCAGCTACAGCTTTCAGCACTGCCGGAGAAACTCCGGTGGTCTTCAGCAAAGCATCCCGCTCCACATCCCTTACTTCTTCACCCTTCACCATGAACTTTGACTGGTCAAGATATGCCAGAAGCACCGCTTGCTGCTGGCTACTACGCTTTGTCATATCAAAAAAACTATGCAGTTTTTCATCATCGTGACGTTCGCACAATAGTCTGACCTTCGTCACAGTCTTTGGTCGATATTTCTCCACAACTTTCTCATCGACCTTAATGACACCGGCAGCCAACAAAGCATTGACGTGAGGAGCCACATTCTTGATGCCAAGTGCCTTTTCCAAGCCTACAAGAGATTCCTTGCCGGAATGCTGAAGGGCAGCGACTATCTGAGACTGCCGCTCAGTAAGGTGAATGCCATCATCACCATCAAACTCATTATTAAGAGTCACTACACTCTCGCTTTCAATTTTAAGCCCTGTCGGCAAAGCAGCCTTCATCACATCCCCGACAGAACAAAGATAATAGTCGGCAATCCATTCCCAAAACTTCAGTTGAGGGTATCGGAGTGCAGGATGCGGGTCAAGAACCGCCATAATAGATTTTACCTCATAATTTTTTGGAGGTGTCTGGTCAATACCGGATACAATAGCGGTATAGTATTTCTTGCGTCCAAACTGGACAAGCACACGAGAACCGATGCCCACCATGTTGCGGACATCTTCAGGCACAGAATATGAGAAAGTACCTTGAATGGGAAGTGGAAGAATTACCTGGATAAGCATCATTCTGCAAAATTAATTAAAATAATGCATAATTCATAATTCATAATGCATAATTTTCTCTACTCTTTACCTTCCACTCTCCTATCTCCATAAATTTGCATATATCGGGAAATTTGATTAAATTTGCAGTCTGAAAAAGCAATCAACCCAATAACAACAGATAATTATGAATCTTTTAGCAGGAAAGACAGCCCTCATTACAGGTGCCGCACGTGGCATCGGCAAGGCACTCGCCCTCAGATTTGCAGCAGAAGGTGCAAATGTAGCATTCACTGATCTCGTAATAGATGAAAACGGGAAACAGACAGAAGACGAATTATTAGCCCTCGGAGTAAAGGCAAAAGGTTATGCTTCAAACGCAGCTGATTTTGCCGAGACAGAAGAGGTAGTGAAGCAGATAAAAGAAGATTTCGGAGCAATTGATATCCTCGTCAACAATGCAGGCATCACAAAAGATGGTCTTATGATGCGTATGAGCGAGGCACAGTGGGATGCTGTGATAGCCGTCAACCTTAAATCAGCTTTCAACTTCATCCATGCAGTTCTTCCAATCATGATGCGCCAGCGCAACGGATCTATCATCAATATGGCATCTGTAGTGGGAGTACACGGCAATGCCGGACAAGCAAACTATGCAGCTTCTAAGGCCGGTCTTATCGCACTTGCAAAGAGCATCGCACAGGAAGTTGGTAGCCGTGGCATCCGCGCCAATGCGATTGCCCCGGGCTTCATTGAGACTGCCATGACAGCTGCACTTCCGGAAGAAGTTCGTGCTGACTGGTGCAAGAAGATTCCACTCCGTCGTGGAGGTCAGGTGGAAGATATAGCAAACGTCGCACTCTTCCTTGCAAGTGATATGTCAAGCTATGTTACCGGTCAGGTGATCCAGGTAGACGGCGGCATGAATATGTAAAAATTACTTATGAAATATGCAATCATAGTCGCCGGAGGGGTAGGAAGCCGCTCCGGCGATTCTCTTCC
>CAMWQY010000163.1 GCA_947176355.1 uncultured Porphyromonadaceae bacterium | reverse complement strand
AAACCTTAAAGACCTTAAGGACCTTAAAAACCTTAAAGACCTTAAGGACCTTAAAGACCTTCCCCCTAAAACAAAAACCCCTTTAAAACTCCAAATCAACTATGCAAAAATTCACAAAAATAGTAGCTACAGTATCGGATAAAAGATGCGATGTAGACTTTATAAAAAGACTGGCGGATGCCGGCATCAACGTAGTGCGCATGAACTCCGCACACCTCGAATACGATGGATTCAAGAAAATATTAGACAATGCAAGGGCTGCCAATAGCACCCTCGCCATCATGATGGACACCAAAGGTCCGGAAATCCGCACCACTGTCACTGAAACCGGAGAGCCTGTCGAGTTCCATGCCGGCGATGAAGTGACATTCTATGGAAATCCTGACGGCAAGACCTCCACTAAAGTCATCAATCTGAACTACGCAGACATCGCCAAAGCAGTCAAGGCTGGCGACCGTGTGCTCATTGACGACGGGGAGATCGAATTCACAATCATATCTGTAGATGGAGATGCAATCCACGCGGTAGCTGACAACGACGGAACTCTCGGTTCACGCAAAAGCGTCAACCTTCCCGGGGTAATCATAGATCTTCCGGCTGTGACTGAACGTGACAAACGGAATATTGGATACGCGATAGACTTAGGAGTTGACTTTATTGCACACTCTTTCGTGCGCTCAGCAGCTGATGTCAATGAAGTGCAAGCCATTCTCGACGAGCGCCACTCCCCCATTAAGATAATATCAAAAATAGAGAATCAAGAGGGTATCGATAATTTCGATGAGATTCTTGAAGCTTCATACGGTATCATGGTGGCTCGTGGCGACCTTGGCATTGAAGTTCCGGCAGAAAAGATTCCCGGTATACAGGCCATGATGATCCATAAATGCATCGAGGCACACAAGCCCGTAATAGTAGCCACACAGATGCTTCATAGCATGATCGAGCATCCGCGTCCTACAAGAGCCGAGATCTCCGACGTTGCCAACGCAGTGTATCAGCGGGCAGATGCCATAATGCTTTCAGGTGAGACTGCATACGGAAAGTATCCGGTAGAGGCAGTAACTACAATGACCAAGGTGGCAATAGAAGTGGAAGCATCACTTCGACAGAAAATGGAGATTCCTCCATTGACCGACGATGACATCACTTCATTCCTCTCTCGTCAGGCTGTCTTGTCTGAGAATCGTGTAGGCACTAAAGCCATCTTCACGGATGCATTTGGAGGAGTCGCTGCTCGTTTCATAGCTTCATTCCGCGGCAACAACCCTACCTTTGCCATCTGTCATAACAAGGAAGTATACCGTTGGCTTGCACTAAGTTTCGGAGTGTCGGCATATTATTTCCCGCAACCTGATCCGGAGGATCCCCGGCACTCCGTAGAGGCAGTGAAGCAGATTGTAGAGGAAGACCATATCGGTCCCGACGATCGCATCGCATATCTGACAGGCACAAAGCGCGGCACTCGTGCCCTTGAAATCCTCACGCCAAGCGAAATCCTGAATCCATAAGTCTTTAAGGCTTACTTTTCGGAGAGGGACCTATATAGCCGGGGCGGAAGGAACCGTTGTCTATGACTATGCGTTGTATTGCCATTCCGGGGTCGATGCCTCTCAATCGTAACACATGGCCTTCTTTGTTTTTATCGACAGGGAAGGTCAATTCGCTTAGGGCAGAGTTTCGGAGCACATTGAGTTTCCAAGGTTTTGACCATTCTTCGGGGAGGTATTCAATGACTTGCTCTTTGCCTTCGTCTACAGTCACTCCTATACGGCATCCTTTCCCCTCATACATCGGGAAGTATGGTAGATGGAATATCTGAAACTTGATGGTATCGCCCGGCAAATCGCATATCTCCACAACTGCTTCTGCCGATTTCTCATCGATATCAGAAGCGGGGTAGCCAAGTTGGAGGATGTAGCCATCGTAGCCTATTCCGTCGATGAATGTGGCTCCGTCGGATAATTTGGCTATGCGCAGGTCGAGAGTGCGACATAAACTGCCGCCTCTTGACTGCCGGTCAATCGCCTTTATAATCGGCTTCTCCCCCACATCAGGGAATTGGCGCAACGGAGGACGCTCTTGATATTTGGCGCAGAAGCCCGGAGGGACAGTCATCATTCCGCTCCATTTCCCATTTTCGAGAGAATTGTAGGTTTTATTGAGAGATTCGATGCTGTCAGCAGCTTCTATCGAGAGGCGAGCGGCATAGTTGGCACCCTGAAGATCATCGGCAGCCGCCAATTCGCCATTGAGTTGGGCATAGAGAAACTTGCGGTTCATCATCTCAGCTGCAAGTACAGGATATCCTATCATCTCGAAAAATGGAATACGCAAAGAGTCGGGCAGCTCTTGCATCATTGCATCGGTCTTTGCCGCGAGATCCTTATATTCGTCAATACGTTGCCATGCGTCACCGTAGTTTGAGAAACTGAAGTCAGTAGGTCCAACTTCGCGGGTATCCGGAGAATCCCATTCTATTTCCCAACCCATATATTCAGGCTTTCTTATCCACGCAAGCCTATAGTACTCATCCAATATTTCCTGTACCGGCATTTTATACTTTTCGCCACACCATTCAGCCACAAGAGAAGATTGGTAGGAGTTAATGCTGTCTTGAGAAAAGCTATCAAAGTCCCAAGCCATGTCGAAAAATGTCTGAGTGTCGAGCTCTGCAGGCTTGATATCACCTACATTAAGAAGCCAATAGCGGTCTGAGCCACAATCGTATGCCTTCTTGAGCTCATGATACATCATCGCAGGAGGAGTCGTACAAAGCCAAAGATAGTCATGAGGAGTTCCAAGATATGATGTGTGGTAATAGACACCGGAAGAACCGGAGCGTCTTCTTTCTTCAGGAGAGGAAACACTCTTCATGAATCCATAATTGTCGTCTGGCCAAATAATAGTGACATCATCGGGAACTTTGAGACCTTTCCGATAAAGGTCGAGTGTCTCCTTATATGGCACAAATATCTGTGGGATTTCCTCCGCAGGTTTGCCAAGACGTTTTGAGAGTAGATTGCGCTGATCCGTAATTACTTTTTCGAGAAGGGCAATACGCTCCTCTACAGGACGTGTACGACTCATAGCCTCATCGTGCACACCACGCATACCGATGGTATAGATATTTTCAAACTCAGCCACCTCGTCGAGTCGGTCGGAAAATTTTCCATATATTACGTCGCGGTTTGTGCCATAGTCCCATTCTCCGTCGCGCTCCGGATTCCATTCTGATAGGGCTGCATTATTGAACATTATCGGTTCGCAATGGGAGGTAGTCATTATTATACCATATCGGTCAGCTACGACTTTACTCTCCGGATGGGAATAAAAGGCACCGGTGCAAGAATGCATGGCAGGCGCAAGCATATTTCCCTTGAGACGCAACAGAAGCCGGCATACTTTCTCGTATGTGTTCGGACCGATATCCTTGATGTCGCTGTCGAGTCCGTTGGCAGCCCAAGGGAGAATACCCCAATCCTCATCATTGATGAATATGCCTCGATATTTTATTGTCGGTGTATTTGATATATAATCAGCATTGAGTTTTATATCAGGGTTATATTTAACGGGCACATCAGCCCACCAAGTCCAGGGATCGACACCTATTTCGCGTGAAAGGGTAGTGACACCGTAGGCTGTGCCACGTCGGTCACTGCCTGCGATGACCAATAGTTTTTTCCCCTTCTTTGCAGGGATGGTTTTTATTAAGAAACGCTCCCATTGCCCACGGATGCTGTCGGCGGGTATGACTCCCTTTTTCGCAAGGTCGTCAATGAATCGGGAATGTCCGATAGTGCCTATCAGTATTGCATCAGTGCCCTTAGGAAGGGAGTTAACGATGTCCGGATTTTTACCTGTAACTTTGGAAATATCTTCGGCAAGCATCTGCGCCACGTTAGCGACGACAGCATAGTCTGCGGGATCGTAGACTATGGGACTACCTTGGAGCGGGAAGCCGTCGGAATTGGATAGCTTCAAGATGGTATTAGCTGAAGAATCTACAGGGAGGATAAGAGTTAATAAAAAGGTTGTGAAGATGAAGGATAAGAGTTTTTTCATTATAAGTTGATTTACCATAAAGCGCCCCTCCGAGGCTAATAAAGATAAAGGACGCACGAACCGTGCGTCCCTACGAAGTCATTTATTGTGTTAGTGAGCTATGTGCTTCTTGGCGTTTTGGATATAGATTTGACCCTTGTAGAGATTTGCCTTGTTGATGCGTCTGCCGAATACATCGTAGCAGTCACCCTCGCCGGCGTTATCTTCAAAGATATTTCCGACAGCCGCTACTTTAGATGCTTTTGCTATGGCATCAGCAAGAGCAGCCGTAGCTTGCTCATAGACTGTTGGAGAAGTGGAGACGAGAGCTTCATAGTCTTCAATTGCGGCTTTCAGGTTTTGAGCTTCTTCAGTAGAGAGTAACTCTTCCGAAAGAGATGCATAGAGGTCTTTGGCTTCCTTAAGAGTGCGCTGGAATGTTCCTTTATATCTCTCAGCAGTTGACATTGCAGTGGCTATCTTAAGATTTCCAACGATGACTGCCGCCCAACCGGCTGTCATACTGTAGGTGACGGTGTAATCGTCTTCCGCCGGAATATCAAACTCGAGAGAATGGTATGTAGAGTTGGTGATCTTACCTTGCTGTTCATCCATGTTGCCCGTGGAAGGAAGCGATGGGAATGTAGCCACTACAGTGCCTTTCTTATCTTTTACAGTGAAATCAAACTTTACATTTCCATCCAGAGAGCCCTTGTTCCAGTATACGGAATTGAAATTAGCTACATAGCGACCCTTATCGAAATGCAGGGCATGGTCGGGGGTGTATTTCCCGTATGTTATCTCGCAACGGTCGTAGTCGCGCGCACTGAGGTAGAACCCTTCGTTGAAGTCACCTCCTGCCATAAAATATTTCATACGGGCTCCTCCGGTATTTGCACTTCCGGAAGTTTTTTCATCTTTCTCTCCATTAGAGCGGGTATTGATGCGATACCAACCGGTGGGTATACCCTCTCCTACTGTGTTTTCCTCAGCACGCAAGTTAGGATTGAACACCTCATTATAAGGGGGGACATCACCGACCTCTTCAAGGCCGAAAGTATAAGTGACCTTGAAAACCTTCATTACGCCTTCATTTTCACCTTTTACATTTCTTACAGAGAGTGCATATTCACCTCGCTCAATCTCGGGCACGGTCAGAGTAAGCACATTTCCGTTGCTCTTTACATCAAGATTCACAGGGACTCCATCTTTAATAAGCTGGGCTTCCGCTTCTGATCCGTCTACATTCATATCGAATGTCAAAGATATGTCCATCCCATCGAGTGGAAGGTCGAACGAACCATCTTCCGGCTCCACGCCTGCCACCTTGGGAGCATCCGGACCAAGACTCCAACGCTGCATAAAATTCCAAGCCTCGATACTCGTAAGGCAGTATACGGGATCTTCCGATTGCCAGTGTCCTTTACCGGCGAGCTCGAGCAGACGGACTTCTACTCCATCTTTGCCGTCATCCCAAATGTGCATCTTAGCACCTTTGTTACGATTTCCTTCAGGATAAGGATCAATAAGTTTTTCTACCGTATTGCATCCATTGTGTTTAATCCAGTTGTCGAGAGTTGGCTGTACACCGCTGAAGACACATACATCATCGCCGGTGCCGTGCACATGCATGATAGGCACAGGGCGAGAGCTATAAGCACTCTTGTCCCACATCGGATAACCACTGACGGGAACGAAAGCGGCAATTTTATCAGGTATACGGTTGGCACAATGGTAAGTGAACATGCCGCCCATAGAGAATCCGGTGAGATAGACTCTACCTGTGCTGATATTATGGTCTTTCTCCATCTTGTCGATGATGGCGCATACAAGATCCACATCACGGTTTCCGCCGATGTCCCAACCATGGTCGATTCCTTCAGGGAAGACGAGTACAAACTTGGCTGTGTCTGAGACAGCGGTCCACTTTGAGTTGCTGTCGTGCCAATCAGCGCTTTGATTCATTCCATGGCAAGCAATCACGAGGGCTGCCCCTGAGGGGGTCTTTTCAGGTACGTGAACCTTAATGTCGCGCTTCTGTCCGTTGACAGTGAGTTTCTCCCAAGTGGTAGATGCAGATAAGGCAAACACACTCAGCGCACATAGACCTAAAGAAATTAGTTTTTTCATATTTTTCCGAATAAATTTTTCTGATGCAAAGATAATGTCAATTTCAAATTATCATTTACC
>CAMWQY010000162.1 GCA_947176355.1 uncultured Porphyromonadaceae bacterium | reverse complement strand
GCGCTGATTGAAGATCTGAGCCTAAACACTTTAGTTCCGGCTCGTCGCACTTAATTTAGCGACATTGGTGTAAAATTTTAAAGATGTAGCATATGAATGTATTCATAATCGGAGCTACGTCGGGTATCGGTCATGAACTTTGGAAGCATTATGTTGCTAAAGGAGACAAAGTGGCTGTAATCGGACGAAGAAAAACGGAAATCGACTCAATGGTGTTGGATGAACCAGACAATACGGTAGGAATTGCGAGTGATATTTCCAACATAGAAGCGTTTAACGATGCTTTTGATAAGGTGATTAAAGATTTCACCACCCTCGACTTAATCATTATTTGTGCAGGAATAGGAGACTTGAATCCGGAACTGGATGTCAGGGCTGAACTCTCTACGGTCCGGGTAAATGTCGAGGGCTGGACAAATTGTGTTGACAGGGCTTATAATCTGTTTTCAGGTCAGCAATATGGACATCTTGTAGCGATAACGTCGGTCGGCGGACTGCAGCCGACTCCTGTAGCACCTTCCTACAGTGCATCTAAAGCCTATCAGATAAACTATACGAAAGCTTTACAGAGAAAGTCGAAAGGAACGGCAATTACGGTGACGGAAATAAGGCCCGGACTTGTCGACACAAGGATGGCAAAGGGAGAAGGCCTGTTTTGGGTCATGCCCCTGGATAAAGTGGTAAGGGCTACAATAAAAGCCATTGGCAGAAAGCGGAGCCGATTGATTATTGACGGCAGATGGCGACTGATTAATTTTCTGCTTAAGCATATGATGTAATTATAATAGACTTGTAGGATGTGTTAAAACATTGTTAAAATATAATGTTTTAAATCGCAATATTTTGAGAATTCAAAAATAATTGCTAATTTTGCAACAATAGTTCCCACCACGCCTCTCTTAGATGCGTACCACGGTGGGACTTCGGTTTTATATACAATGATATATGATAAACAGCCAATAGATTTCCATACCCAGATTGATTTTCTGAAAGAAAAGGGTATGATTTTTTCTGATGAATACCATGCAATAGAAAGCTTATATTCCATCAGTTATTTTAGGCTTGCAAGTTATTGGAGACATTTCGAGCAGAATGAATCAATTAGTTCCAAGAAGAAGGTAGGGTTTGAAGATGTGCTGAGACTATATTCATTTGATCAAAAGCTTCGTAATATAGTCTTTGCATCTATTCAATGTATTGAGATTGCTTTTCGAACGCGTGT
The DNA here is from genome assembly GCA_947176355.1 of uncultured Porphyromonadaceae bacterium. GTDB lineage: Bacteria > Bacteroidota > Bacteroidia > Bacteroidales > Muribaculaceae > Lepagella. Next base: position 5,043 of record CAMWQY010000162.1, on the reverse strand, counting down.
CAGTCATTTCCTTTCTATGAAATATGATGCGTTTTGGTTTCTTGATTCTACATTATTTAAAACCCCGGCTATTCATAAAACTTGCGTGGAGAAAATAAAAGAGGAAATAGGAAGGTCTCATGAAGACTTTATAAAGGATCATAAGGATAGGTATGATGTTCCTAATATCCCTCCATCATGGAAAACAATGGAGGTTACCTCATTTGGTACCCTATCAAAGTTATATAGTAATATTGCTGATAATGAGATAAAGAAAGTCATTTCCCGAAGTTTTAACCTACCGTCGTATTTGTTTTTGGAGAACTGGATGAAGTGTGCCGCTGTGCTTCGTAATTGTTGTGCTCATCATGCAAGATTATGGAACAGACGATTCTCAACGATTCCCAAAATTCCGACTAAATTACCGGGAGAATGGATTATTACACCTCTGCGTAGGCCGGAGAAATTATATGGTCAGTTATGTTGTCTTGTCTATTTAGAAGATTCTATTTATCCTAACAGTGGATTAAGGTATAATATTTGCAGATTATTGGCTGAATATCCGGAAATAGATATCAATGCAATGGGCTTTCAACAAGATTGGATGAATCAATCGTTATGGAAAATTAATTTATGAATCGTGTAATGTTTTTGTGAATTAATGGTTTTGGAGATAAATGCTTCTTTTTCATATGAAAAAATTGCTGAAAGAAATAATATTCTTGCTTGTTCTATCTATCATAATTGAAGTCAGTAGCTGCTCGTCGGCGCATCATGCGAATGGATGGTATCCGGTGGCTGACATACCTGAGAATATGATTGAAGGCAAAGCGATTGCGACTACGAAAGATTTTGAAATATGCGTTCTTGACAGTACATATTATCCCGATATGATTGTCATAACAGGAAAACTGAAAGACGATAAGATTCAAAAATGGGCTGATGCCACAGAAAGCCGAATCGGAAAACGGATAGGTTTCGTATTCAAGGACTCTGTAATAATGGCTCCGACAGTCCATTGCCGTATAGAAAGCGGGACCTTCACAATAAACAGCAATGACAGAAAACTGATTCTCGAGATCTTCGACTCATTGAATTAGTTTTTCCCACTTCCTACATGATATGCGTCTTTAATCAAAATACTTGGCTACAGCGGTCAGAAGGTCATCTCCCCGGATGCCACGCTCAAGTATTGTGCCGTCTGGACTGAAAAGTATCAAATGGGGTATCGAAGTGATAAAGTATTCCTTGCTTGCATCAAATCCGTTGACCCATATCTCCCAAGGAAGTTCAAGTTTTTCCGCAGCTTCTATGTCCATCTCCGGATTATCAGAAATTGTGATACCGATCACTTTGAAATTATGGTCCTTGAATTGATTGTAGACTTCCTTGATATAAGGCATCTCTTCCCGGCATGGACCGCACCAGAATGCCCAAAAATCTACAAGTACGTAGTCTCCCTTACCGACGACATCGCTCAGTCTATGCTCCATACCCTCGTATGATACGGTAAAATCTTTGAATCTGTGGCCAGGCTGTACATCCTCAAGAATACGCTTCTCTGCAAGAGTGGCATTGACTTTTTCATAGTTCTTCAGGGCTGGATATCGGTCGACCAGATTTTCTATGCTGTCAAGCGACAATTTCGATGCTAACATTAGAAAAAATCTATAACCTAATATATTGTCGACATTTCTTTCCATATTATCGAGAAGCAATGTCTGCATTGTATTCTGTAGTGAGTCTCGGACTTGATCATTTGCAGCGTTCTGGAAGGCTTTGTAAAGCTCTGAATATTGTTTAGCAAAATCATTAAGGTTATCGTTAAAGCCGCCTTGAGCAATCCATCTCTTCAGAACTCCTCCATTAAAGTCCTCCAGGGTGACATCAAGAGTTATCGGGCTGTCGTTTAATAAGAAATTTCCATAGTCGTCATTATTTGACATCACTTTCACATAGCTTGGCTTATACTTGTCGCTTCTGAATACTACAGTTTCATTAATAGCAGGGAGAGAGTCAATAACGGCCTCGTTGTCTACATTTATGAGATACACTATTTGCCCGTCGCCTACTCTTGGAAGGTTAAGTGTTGTATAGTTTTCAGCTCGGCAGGTGTATGATATGGACGCGAGCAATACGACTACTGCCGACACTAATCTAAATAGATATGTCCTCATTTGTGGTCAAATTACAAAGTTATTAAGTCACGCTTGTATTTGCATATTGATTCGCAATCACTTAGCGCAGGTAATGCGCTATGTACTGAAGCTCTGCGCCTTTGCGTTCTTTGCGTGAGATTTCTAGAAGCACAAAAATACATAAAAATATCGGGACTACCAAAATTTATAAAAGATTTATTCCTCATTGTCGATCAAGGAAGTGGCGAACCGGCTTGGATTCTCTTCCCCACAACATGTAATTATCCTTCCTTTTTGGGGTAAATGAAGCGGGCGAGGCCGTAGATGTATCGGCGGAATCCGGGGCGATAGGCGAGCAGGCGGTCAAACCATCCGAGATGGGGATTGACAAGCTTTACGACATATCCTACGTAGAACATGGCGAAAAGCGTGCCTGGACCTACTACAGTCCAAGGCCAGGATCCGAAAAAGCAGAAACCGGAAATGACAGCCAAAACTACAAGGGTGGTATCAACCATTATCTTTACGATAGGAAATGGTTTGCCAGTCACACACGCGATGGCCACCTGTATTCCTTCTCCCGGCATTGTCACCGAGCCGCAACGGATCTCGGCGGCTACCGCGCAACCCAGAATAGTGGCTCCCATCAACTGCGCTATAATCTGACATACGAGTGTGTCGTAGGGGAGATAAGAGGTAAGCCACATGTTTATGTCGAGGAAACATCCGAATACGAATCCTACGAGGAGCTGAAACAGCTGTATCGGCTCGAACCTGCGCCTCAGGATGAGGATCTGAGCCATGACGAGAATCACGTTCATTATGTTGGTGTAGCCGCCGATCGTCCATCCTGGGGTTATCCCTGCCTCTCCGGCAAGAGTGAACGACATCGGGATGGATGAAATGACACCGCTGCCGAGATTAGACCTGACGCATAGCGCGACACCTAAGGTCATGAAAAACATTGAAAAAAGCAGCAGCACGTGCTGCCAGATGAATCCGATGATCTGATCCTTCGTAATTTTCATTTTTACCTGTATCTTTATAGAAACTCTAAATCGGATACAAAATTAATAAAATTTCACCGAATTTTATAATCTCGGACCATAGAGCACAATAAAATGAGCCATTTGGCACACAAGTATTTTTATTTGCGCGCGACCTTGATTGAGTCCTTCCGCCAGTTCAATTCCAAAGGATCAATAAAATAATTTATATTTCAAACTCAATTCAGAATGCTATTTGGTAATAAAAGTGGATAATCTTTTTTTGTAGGTCTCATCTTTTTTAGTAATTTTGTATTCAAACAATTCAACTATGACAAATTATGAACAAGATTGCTAAACTAAAGACGTGCGATTGGAGCCTGCTTCTTATGACTGTCGGAATATTCACATCCGGCATTTATCTCGAGGTCACCAACAGCAGCGGACCGGCTGCTGTCTGGATTCATATTGCCGTAGGGATTCTTTTCTTCATTTCTGTGGCCTGGCATATATTCCTGCATTTCGGAAAAAGTAACTGGTTCGAAAGATTCAGTAAACTTAAAAACCAGTTTACACGCGTGCTATGGTGGGTGTCGTTGGCAACGCTGATAACAGGGATAATTGCCTGTATTCATTGGATTATGACTTTCAGCCATTCTCCTGTCGGTGGTATTCATGGAAAGATCGGCTTTCTGATGATTATCATGTGTATTGGACACATGTGGAAAAGGAAGAAATTCTACAAAAGCGGAAGAAATAAAAGGATCCTTTCGTCGAAATGAGCCTATTAATTTGCCTGTAGTCTGAACTCGCGGGGGGTGACACCGACCTGCTTCTTAAAGAAGCGTAGAAAATGCTGCGTATGCTGAAAACCAAGCAGTGCGGAAATGCTTTTTGTTGTCAACTCAGGGGATAATAAAAGTTGCTTAGCCTTTGATGCCATTTTCAACTGGATATATTCCTGTGCTGTTTTGCCTGTCTCGGCTTTTACAAGATCACCGAAATAGTTAGGTGACAGACATATTTTCTCAGCGAAATATTTCACGGTAGGGGTGCCTTGTTTTTCAGCATGACCATTATTGATATAGTCGTCAAGAAATTTCTCAAACCGGCTTATTACGGAGATATTTATCTCTTCGCGTGTTATGAATTGTCTTTCATAATATCTCAAACAATAGTTGAGCAGGATCTCTATGTTTGAAACGATCAGGGCCTTTGAGAATTTATCTATGGGATGTTGCAGCTCTCTCTGAATCTCCTCCATATATCGGGTAATGGTCGCACATTCCTCTTCCGATAATATAAGAGCCTCGTTGGAAGCGTATGTGAAGAAATTGTAGCTGAATATCCCCTTTTCGAGGGAAGTTCTTGCAAGCAATTCCGGACTAAACAGTAATCCTACGGCCTCAGGGATGATCCCTTCATCAGTACGTTCAATCTCAACCGTCTGTCCGGGGGCAAAACTGATTACGGTGTTTCCGTCAAAATCATATTTTGTCTTGCCATAGTTTATAGTGCAGCCGGTGGTCTTCTTGAGAAAAAGAGCATAGAAACCATATCTCATGATATGATGTATCTTATGGTTATTCTCAGAATTGAAATTAACAACAGCCACCAACGGGTGCCGCGTCTCAAATCCGAAAAACCTATTGAAATTTTCTATAGTATCCGCATCAAATACTTCCATATTCTTCTAAATTTTTAGATTACAAATATAGCTGTTTTTTTTGAGATGGCAAAGAGTGAATCTTATTACCGGTATTTAGGGTTATAATAACTGTAATTCAGGTATCGAGATGGGAGTCGGAAATCAAGTTTCCGTAATCGGGGTAGTTTATGCGTAACAAGGGTATCTCGATAAGTCAGCTGGGATTGTTAATATTTCAAACAACACAGAAATTAGATATGAAGACAATAAAATTCTCAGACGGTACCGAACT
>CAMWQY010000161.1 GCA_947176355.1 uncultured Porphyromonadaceae bacterium | reverse complement strand
TTTCTTTGGGAGGTCTAAATTAGCAATTTTTGGGGATAGATGCAAATTTATTCCGGTATTTTTTTCTTCGGAGCCGCGAGCGGCTTGGGCGGGAGACAAACCGGCGGATTTTTTGGTGCTCCTCTTTTAGGGGGTGGGGGCTACCGCTATATCGTGACTGAGTGCTTTTCCCTGCGGCGGAGCGTCGTAGAGAAAAGCACATCAATTATTTGCTATTTTTGATTATTCGGGGTCATTTCTTGTCCATTACCGGGCGGATGGCCATACCGAATGCAGGACCTGTCTGTTCCATCCTAATGCGAGTGTATTCAGACTCTGCTTCCCTTACATAGCCATTAACTTCGCGCTCAAAGTTTTCAGCACAGAATTTCATCGCCAAGTCTTTTTCACTTACCCAATATCCACCAAAATGATTATTGATTCCTCCTGTTTCATTGGGACTAATAAGCCCTATAGCTTCATTCATTCCTTCTGTATAACTTTGAAATGCAGGTTTACCCATACTGATTGGTCTGCAAATAACCGTGTCCCATGTAGTGTCTCCAAAGACAAAACCTGTGTAAGGACGAATTCCTCCTGTGAATGGGAACTTACGAACTACTTTGTCAGAAACATGCTTATCCCAGAATGATTCAGTAATTTGATCTACCGAGGTATAAGTATCATCCACTACCACTGCTTCAATCTCAATGTAATTTTGGGGGTTCACATAATTCCATCGAATAGCATATTTAACTCCTTTTTCTGTCTCGCGCAACTCAGAATATTTGTTTAACATATCGGAAAGATTTCCATTTTGCTGATACAGACCATTTTCCGGAATGATTTCTTTCATTTCACTTTCTGTTGGAAGACGCCATCCGTCTGGACAAGGATTCTCTTTATCCGTAGTAAATCCTTGTGCTTTTGCACGTGCTGACCAATTAAAGCCACCATCACCGAAGTTTTCTACCCAATAGTCTCCTGAATTAGAGAATTCTTCTATATAAGCAGGGTAATAGATTCCATGCTTCTGTAGACTCAGTGACTTATCGTAAATTCCGTTCATATAGTAACACGGATGGTCCGTTACAATATTGGAGATAGAATCGTAAAAATGAGGATAATCAAAGGAAACTTCAAAACTAAACCAACCGGATATATAAAAATAATTCATTCCAGTGACAACCGCAACTTTTGACTTCATAGAGAAGCCATCATTAAATTCAGGATTGGAGTACATATTGGATCCATCAGGGTCGTATACACAATAATCCCATATATCATTATTATTATTGACACGTTTTAATCCAAGAGCATCTGCGAACTGTGTATAAGTTTTAGAAGACAAATTGAATTTGCCAAACACGGTGTTATCATTCCTATCTATGAACCCGTAGTAACGGCCCCACTGGTATAGAGCTCCATAAGCGTCCTCATTTTCTACAAACACATTCAAGTTATCCTCACCGCGAGTCAGGTTGTATTTAGCGAATTTGTGGAGGGGGTTGCGGGGGTCTTCGTTAGCGTATTCTTTGTAGAGGTCGTCCTTGTCTTCTGTCAGAGCAACTGAGACTCCATTGCCGACGCCACTGCCTACAGCGTAGTAAAGACCAGCTTCAACTTTAGTCTTGTTAGTGAATGAATAGGAATAGCTCTTGCCATCGCTATTTAGAGTGAACACTGGAGCGTATTCGCCGGGGAAAAGGGGAACGTATACGTCTGCATTCTTGTTTGTTATCGTGTAGCTGTAGGGGGTGTCATCTATTGTGTATGATATACTCAGAGAAGAATTATCATCAGCAAGGGCAGCGTCAAGGCCATCCATGCTGAGGGTGAAATGGGCCATTGCCATCTGAGCTTCGAGGTTCACGTTTTCAGCTACTGATGCCTTACCATTCTTTACAATGATCTGAACTTTTGAGTTCATCAGATCCCCTTTGTTGAGGTCGGAGAAGTTGCCGCTGACTTCGCATCCCGCAGTCGCAAGTTTATTTATATACTCGCCACTCTCATTAAACGATGCATACGGATCGCCATTCTGTGCGTCTCCGAGATACCAGACGGTGTATTCGCCGTCGGCGATTGTAGCTTCTCCGGTGAAGATGCCCTCCGATGAGCCACCGTCTCCTTCCAGAGTAAGTATTCCGACTACAGCACCTGCAGCATTGACGAGCGTCACCTGATCGCCCTTTGCCCAGACGTTGGAGAGGCCGATGCCGCCTTCGGCGTCAACTTCATTAATGGTTGTTCTTGTGGCGGCCTTCGAGCGGTCGACATTTAGTGAGACAAAGACTGTCTCGCCGTTATACTTCCCTGACTGTGATGTCAGGTCCTCATTGGAGCAGGCTGTCAGTCCGAGGAGCAGGCCTGCAAAGGCGTAAACGTATTTTGAGTTCATGATAAATTAGTTTCTATTGTTGTTTTTGGTACTTCTGAGGGGCAGTCAAGCCCTCAGAAGTTATTCGGGGTAGTTAGCACTCTCCGAGTGCGTCCTTGCGGGGCTTTTGGGCAGCCGCAAGCGGCTCGTGCGGGGGACAAACCGCTACTTCGCTTGCATCGGTTATTCTACTACATTCGGACCATCATAATCCGCCGGAACTTCCTTCACGAGGCGGACTGAGCATCCAGTTGATCGACCTTGGCTATCGAATTTAAAATCTCTGTTGTTTTGTGTAGAACCTCCATTGACAAAAAATACTCTTGACGCATCTGTGATCGGAGTTGCAGTCCAGTAATAACAGTTACCCGAATAATCAGAAGAAACCATATTTGGACGTTTTCCTGTCGATGGATTATTCATACCTGAGCCTGGTAGGAATACACCATTTAGTGCAGTTAGTTGGTCATGTGTAAGAGTAAGACGATCGTACGCAAATTTAGACTTATCGGATGCGAATGTAGTTCCGGCTGTCTGACCGGTCATTTTCTTTTTCACAAGCTTATTTAACAATTTGTATTTACCACCGACCTTAGTGACAGCTGTCTCAACTTCTCCAACTGTCTTATATGGAAGAATTACTACACCTTCTATGTTATCGACTGTACAACATGCAGCGAAATTATTATCAATTACATCAATAAATTCTTGGTCGGTTAAAGTAAAATAATGACCACCTTCTTGTATTGAGTATGCTTTTCCCCAGTCGTATGAAGTATCTTGAATTGTTCCGTTGGGCAAGTATGTAGAATTAGTGGCAATAGTAGCGTTGACAGAACTGTTCTGACTTGGCAAAAATCCGCTAATAGTTTTTACTTCCTCAAAAAAAGCCTCCTTATGCCAAAAGTCAGGAGCCCAAGGCTTGAGGACATTGTCATCAATACCAGTACATCCCCAACGAAATAGTCCTATAATATCTGGAGTATTCGGTGAATCTTTTGTACCTATTCTCTTTCCTCCTTTACACAAATATTCTGTCTGCTTTTCGGGGATTAAATATTTCTTACTAACGGTATTATACTGAAGGTTTGCACGAGTGAAGCGGAACTTCTTGCCGTTTACTTCGAAGACAGGTCCGACGAGATCATCATCGGCAACCGGGAATGCTACTGGAACGCCACTGATTTCAAACGAAGCATTGTCGAAAGAATTGTAGTATTTGCCGGCTTCTATTGTGGTGGGATTCTCAAACTGGAAAGTGTATTCTTTGCCATCTTTGTCATTGACGAATCTGAACTTTAGGGTGTACTCTTTGATATCGGCTTTCGCATTCGGTACCAGAGCTACATATACATCATTGTCAGCTTTTACATTGGTTATTTTGATGCCATCTGGTGATTTGTCATCATTGACTCTATAGCCACTTTTAAAAGCAAGACCGTGCTTTACATAAAGATTATCATTTATGTCAGTAATAAAAAGAGTTCCTTCTGCACCGCTCGGAAGATTATTCAGAGAGAAGCGGGCAAAGGCAAGCTTTGACTTAAGGGTTACATCCTTCTTAACGGTAGCTGTGTTGTCTGCTTTCACAGAAAGCTGAACCGTCGCTTCATCACTCAAGTCTTCATCATTAGGATCTGCAGACGTCAGGATATCCAACTTCGCAAGATCGCCTACACTTGAGAAGTTCTGCTTAGAAAGATCGATTTTAAGAAATTTTGCGTTTTCATTTTCTTCCTCTGAAACCATATTCTCTACTAAATTATAGTAGAACAGGCTCACAAAATCGCCATCTTTCACTCCTTCGACTGTTCCAGAGAAAACGCCAACAGGACTCTCCCAACCGGATTCAATCGTGAGGGTGCCGATTTTATTGCCACTTGAACTGTATACATAAATGACATCACCTTCTTCCCATTCACTGGTAAGTCCGCCGTTAGCAGGATTCTCTGTAAGAGTGGTGCGGGTCGCCGCGTCGCCGCGATTGACGGTCAGGGTGAGTTGGATGGGGGTTGAGCTGTCGGAGTTGTTGTTGCCGCTCAGCATCTCGTCGGAGGTGCAGGAGGCGAGGCTTAGGAAGCTTGCTAAGGCAAGAGAGAAAAATGATTTGTGCAAGTGCTTCATATTTCGATAAGTTTATTTCAATTTATGTTATTATTGTTTCTGTTTGAGCCGCAAGCGGCTCAGCGGGGGACAAACCGGCTGTTGGCGGGATTGTCTTTGGTGATTGCCAACCCGAATCAACGGTTGGCAATCTTTTAAGAGGAGAAGAGGATACCTTCCCCTCTTGGATTATAGATAATAACTTTAATACAAATTATTATTCTCGGTTAGTTATTATACAACGTATAGCTGCGCAATCCTGTGGATTTGTTGGCAATGTACCAAACACAGACTGCCTACTTGAGAATACAAATGATCCATTAGCCACTCCATATGTATTTAAAGACCTTTGAGCCTTAGCAGCTGCATTATCTTGGAACGTAAATGTTGATTTCTCATCATACATCCAATAGTATCCTTCATTATTCACACTAAGATCGGTGATATAATTCCACAGAACAGTCCAATAACTTCCACTCTGCCATAATTTATCAACATGAACCTCTGTGCCAGGCATAGGACGAGCAACAGGGAAACTCATACCACTTACGTTATTGATATGTTTAAACCCATGTATGAAGCCATGCGCACCAAAATAGCGAGTCATCACAGAAGCTTTATCAGACCAAACAATTTTGGATAAATCAGAATCTTTAAAATCTTTTGAAACGACTTTCGCATCTATTTTAAGATAATGTTTTGAACCTTGTTTTTCAGACGACCAATGTAATGCAATTTTGAAATTATCATTACCATTATATGTCTTAATTTCTGAAATACCTAACAAGCTTGCAAGAGTTCCTGTACCACTAATAGGATTGGATGGTTTTATTTCAAGGAAATCAGCCATTGTTGCCATTCTGTATCCAGCAGGAGCAATACCTTCTGACCATCCGCATTTTTCTGCTCTTTCATCCCAATTTGAGCCACCATCGCCAAATGAAGATACCCAATAGTCAGTGCCGTCTGCATACATAAAATATTTATCTTTATTAGCAGGAAGATTTGAAGCAGAAGTGTACCTCATACTGCTATCATCATACCCATTCGCAAATCCTGTTGCTGTAGCATATGATGATCCATAAGTACCATAAGAATATATACCGGAGGAACTTTTTGTTCCCATAGCATCTCTGTAATCATTCCAACCAATATTTCTACCCCATTGATAGAGGCTACCTTGAGATGTATATGATTCGGCTACTGAACTTTTTCCGGTGGCCTTATTATAGACCAAGTCTCCCTCAGCCCACTTATACATAGGATTCTTTGCCCATACTGCATAGTAGGTTGCTTCTTCTGTGAGAGTCACTTTTTCTACTACTGTTTCACTGGATGAGTCTTTAGCCCAACCTACGAATGTATATCCATCATTGCGATATGATAGAGTCTGTTTACTATCTTTATCCTTATAGCTTAAGTAAGCTAATGAAAGATCATATACACCAGTTTCATTTTCAATAGTAATTTCAGAGTTTGTTGCACCTTCAAAGTTAGCATTCAATTTCAGAACTGGGGCAGTAATTTCTTCAAGTGCGATCTCTACGCCGCTTACATTTGATGAGCCTTCTTCTTGAGTGAATGAACAGTAGTATTTACCGGCCTCCAGCTCGGTCTTATTTTCAAACTGATAAGTATACTCTTTGCCGTCTGCATCATCAGTAAATATGAAGCCTAACTGATATCCTTCACTCGGAACAAAAGCGACATAAACGTCTTTTCCACTTTCTACATAATCCACAAAGATATCCTTTTTATCAGTCGTCTTCTGAGCTTGTCCAAGACGCGCAAAATCTAAGGTCATTGTGTTAAGGGTATTGTAATACTCCTCACCTTTTTCTT
>CAMWQY010000160.1 GCA_947176355.1 uncultured Porphyromonadaceae bacterium | reverse complement strand
AGAGGATGTGACTCCACTTGTAAAGGCTAAGCTTGGTATCAAGTAATAACTAATGTCTAAATTGTGTTGAATCCAACACCATGACAGATAACAAAAAAGTGAGAATGGCGGAAGCTGATGCTTCCGCCATTTCCGTAGGTCCCATAGGAGTCTTCGATTCCGGCTATGGAGGTCTTACTATTTTGAGAGACCTTCGAAAGATCTTGCCGGATTATGATTACCTGTATTTAGGAGACAATGCGCGTGCGCCATACGGATCGAGGAGCTTTGAGGTGATCTATCGTTATACTCTTGAAGCCGTCAAGGAACTGTTTGCTCGAGGCTGTCCGCTTGTCATATTGGCATGCAATACGGCTTCCGCAAAGGCTCTGCGTTCTATCCAACAAAAGGATCTTCCTAATATTGATCCTACGCGTAGGGTGTTGGGCGTGATTCGTCCGACAGTGGAAATTCTCAATGATGTCTCCGGTTCCGGCCATGTCGGAGTGCTGGGTACTCCCGGCACTGTAGCAAGCGAGTCTTACGTGATAGAGGCTACCAAACTTTTCCCGGATATGAAGGTCTCGCAACAGGAATGTCCGCTTTGGGTTCCAATTGTGGAGAATTCCGAGGCTGATGGGGATGGTGCGGATTATTTCGTTAAGAAGTATATTGATGCCATTATGAATAAGGATCCGGAGATTGATACCCTTGTGCTCGCTTGCACACACTATCCTTTACTTATAGATAAAATACGCAAGTATGCTCCCGAGAATGTCCGGATTCTATCGCAGGGTAATCTTGTGGCAGAGTCTTTAAAAGACTATCTCCACCGGCATCCTGAGATGGAATGTCGTCTTTCAAAAGGAGGGGGTATAGAGTTCCTTACGAGTGAGAACCCGGATAAATTTGATTCCCTTGCATCTGTCTTTACCCATCATCCGGTCAAATCGCGGCGTTGTGCCCTCGACTAATATGTATGTAGATATGGAGAATATACCTGAAGATATAGCTGCAAAATTGCAGGAACTCTCAGAGCGGATTCTGATGAATGCCGAAGATGAAGATGCTATTATAGAGCGAGGTCGGCTTCATTGGTCGCTTGGCCATAGAAGCGAAGCAATCAATGACTATCTGGCTGCACAAAAGCTCAATCCCGAAGGCAAGGCTAAGGAATTGCTCAAAGCTACCTACGAAATCCTTAACTTTTATCATAAGGATCTGTTCAACCCTTAGAGTTCCCATGGATAGAACATCGGCACCTGTATGGCTTGTGGACGCTGTGCAGGTGTCCTTTTTCTTTGGGGATATAGCATGATGCGCTTTTCTTGTGTCCATCCTCGGTCATGATTGCGGATGTAGACCACTACAAGGCCATGCATGCCTTTGGCTCGTCTGCGCAGGTCGCCTGTCAGATCGGTCATGTCAGCTACTTGCTTAGTTTCATATTCCATCACGCGTTGCCCTCCGGCTACGACACGCACTGAGATTTTGTCGCCATAGCTCATAAGGGAATCTGCGCGTCCTACAGTGACGCGACGTATGCTGCGGGAGGTATAGATGGGAGCTCCCGAGGCGCTGGAGGTATAATACGTACTGTTCATCATCATCCGGAAAAATTTGCGATATCGTGCGGTAGAGGCGCGATTCTGGTTGTTTTCTGCAAATTTAGCCGGAATGACTGCACTGTTTTGTGCAGTCATTTGTTAAATAAGGTTAATGGGATGGATTTTTAACAAAAAAATACCTCACGAAGCAATTCGTAAGGTATCAATCGTACAGGAAATGGGACTCGAACCCACACAGCCCGCAAAGGCCAGGGGATTTTAAGTCCCCCGTGTCTACCATTCCACCATTCCTGCATCAGGACGTGCTTGTTGGCATTCCGAGTGCAAAGTTAATTAAATTTTTGTGGTTGTCCAAATTTTTTCAAGAAAAAAGAAGCTCCGCATTGGCGGAGCTTCCGTTTCTGCCTGATAATTGGCAGTCTTTAACCTAAAGTTATATTTTTATTTGCTTACGGTTGTTTCAGTTGATACCGGCTTGTCGTTGTCAAGTGTGCAGATTGCAACGCGGTTCCAGCTTTCTTCTTCAAACATGTGGCCGATGCCCATGCCTTCAGCTTTGATTCTGTTTTCTGGGATTCCGTACTTGCTTACGAGCATATTCTTGACAGATTCAGCACGCTGGTTGGCGAGACGTTCGTTGACTTCTGCCGGACCATCCTGTGATGCATAACCCTTGATGCTTACAGTAGCCTGTGGGTGATTCTTAAGATAAGATGCAACTGCTGCTACGTTGGGAAGCTGATCTGCAGGTACGTTATAGCGACCGATTGCGAAGTTGACATATCTAACTGTGCTGAGGAAGTCCTGAGTTTCCTTAACTACGACAGGCTTCTGATTTTTCATCTTTTCAAGCTGTGCGGCAAGTCTCATGTTTTCATTGTCACTTGCGTTAAGAGCATCGCCTGCGGTAGCGAGTTCTGCGCGAAGGTTAGTGACTTTCTCATTGAGTGCTGCGATTTCGTCGAGATTATAATTAGGTACACTGTACTTGAAACCGTCACCAAGTTTTACAGATACGCCTGCCATGATATTGAAAGTAGCTTTTTCAGCATTGTATGCAGCTGAAGTCTGCTTTACACCGGCGTCGCTCATATCCCAAAGTACGCTTGGACGAATTGAAAGAGTGACCTTTTCACTGACGTTGAAGTTGAAATTCAATCCTGCTTTAGTTGCGAAGAAGTTCCAGTCGTTGTCTTTGCCATTCCGATAGAGGTGACCCCATCCTGCGCCTGCTACTGCTTCGATGTCAAACACATTGCGTGTCCCATAGGGCTGGAAGAGCTTGAAGAGATTGACTGCTCCGTAGGTGCCTACATAGCTTGCATCAAATGCTGTAGTGGAGTGTGTCTGTCCTTTCCAATTGGAAGTGTTGACTGCTGCGTCGCCTTCTACGCCAAGGGCGAAAGCGGGAGTGATTTGCTTGCGGATGTCAAGACCTGCGACACCACGCATATCTTTGAAGAACTTAGATCCTTTGTAGAGAGGAGTTGTTGCGCCACCCTGGACTCCGATCGACATGTTGCTGAAGAAACCGGGTTTCTGAAGAGCTTCCTGAGCCATTGCGGTTGCCGCTCCTGAAAGAAGGACTGCTGCGGCGAGTAATGTTTTTTTCATAGTTGTGCGTTTTTTAAGTTGATTAATTAAGATAGTTTTTATTTCGGGTTTACAGCTTCAATGAAGGAGTGTTCCGTTTCAGTGAAATTGTACCTTTAAAACGCGTCAGCAGCAAAAATGGCACACTGAAAATCTTAAAAAAAGTCACATTTAATAAATTTGTAATATGGTCATTGCGTAAGCTATTGATTATTTGATGTTTGGTAATATTGTTGCAAAAATAAAAAAAGAGACGTACGAGCTGTACGTCTCTATACGGTAATTGGGAAATTGCGTCAAGGGAGGATTTCAAATGTAGCTTCCACTGGATAATGATCTGATGTGTTGATGCGGTGGCGTTTCGTCTTGAGAGCCCGAAGATGCTTGCCTCGATAGAAGATCTGGTCTATATGAAAGAGGAATAGAAACTGATTGAATGTATTGGTCGGGCCGAAGCTTGTCTCCGGATAAGCATCTTGAAAACCTGCATTACGCATCAATCGATACGACCAACTTCCGGGGACATCGTTGAAATCTCCACATGCAATTAGAGTAGAAAGATCGGATGTCGAGCTAATCATTTCTTCTACGTTCTTGGCCCTTGTACGGAATGCTTCTCCAAGTTTTGGGAAAATTTCATATCGGAATTCCTTATAGCTCTTTTTGGCTGTGTTGACTCCGCGTATCTCTGTCACTACCTCCCGCTCAGTGTCCGTAAGGTCGTAAGATGTCATGTGGAAATCTACAATCGGAAGTTTGAATCCTTTTATATCCACTTCAAAAAGTCGCCATCTTCTGCGCTTTTCCCAGTAGCTGTCTTCTTCTAAATCTTTGTTCTTGATTGGTAGTTCCGCGACAGGATACTTCGATAATACTTGTAGGTCTACTCCATAATAGCTTGCTCCCCGCCCTCCGGCACGATAAGGATAGGCAGCATATAGCGAATCAATCAATTCTCGGCTCCAATGATGTATTTCCTTGGGGTCTTCGAAATTGAGGAGTTCCTGCAGGCAGATAATATCTGCATCAGACTTAATGAGAAATTCTATTGCCCGGTTGCCCGGTTGCTCTGACATTGTTGTGTCGGCAAGGTGGAGGCAATTGAAGGTCATTAGTCTGAAAGTGCGCTTTTCATCTTGTGCTGACTTTGAAAAGGCTATAGGGGTGACGTCTTTGAGGGTACCCCATCCCAAAAAAAGAGTCAGCCCGGCTAAGGCTCCCATTAATATTCTCCCCGATAATAGCCAAGCTAATCCCACTATCAATGTCAATATAGCAAGATAAGGAGTGGCAAGCGCGAGTACGGAAGGAAGAGTCACATATTCAGGATTGCATTTTCCTCCGAAGCAGGCAGCTAACGTCACAATGAAAAGAACTATAGAAGCTATTTTCAGGCATATTCGTATCAGTGGCGATATTATAATCATCTTATTGAAAATTTTTGAGGTGGAATCATTGAAGGTAAGGAGACTATTTGCTGAGCTTTTTGGAGAGGTCGTTAAGCTCTTTGCGCTCTTTTCGGGAAAGACTTTCGTAGCCTGATAATTTTATCTTGTCGAGAAGGGCATCAAGGCGATCCATATCGGATTGGCGTTGCTTGAGCACTTTCACCATCAAGTCAGGCTTCCTGTCTGTGCGGTTTCCTCGTTTTTTATTAAGACATGAAATGATTTTGGATGGATCTGTGCCATTTCGGAGCATAAGACCGAAAGCAATTCCCCATATCAGTCCGCCGATGTGTGCTGCCTGGTTGCCTCCGCCGCCTAAGAATGTCAGCAAGCAGCAGACGACCGCTACCCATTTGAGTTTAACTTCCCCTATTAGAAAAAGATTGACGGGATGATCGGGAAGGCATATTGCAGCCACGCTCATCACGGCTATGACAGCGGCGCTGCATCCGCACAGCCATCCCGAACCATAGCCTATGGCGGCGGATACAAGAAACAGGATGCCTCCGGCAAGTCCGCCACACACAAAAGCAAATAGAAGATGACGATCGGAAAGGGTGATGAGCATGATGCGTCCAAACCAATAGAGCCAAAGGATATTGAAGAGTACATGGAGCACATCGAAATGTATTGCCATATAGGTCAGCAATGTCCAGGGCCGCGTGATGAAGAGAGGAAAGAATGAAGGGAGTGTCAGCCATTCAGCTATAGGAATATAGAAATGTATTATTTGCCCAATAAGAGTCAGCAGTGTCACCAAAAGCCAAATAGCAGCTTCTCCGAGGGTAAGCCACGCCAATACAGTGCTCCCACCGCAATAAGCAGTCCACTTTTCTATAATTCTCATCTTAACCAAATTCAAAATCCTCTATTCTCGAAACTCAATTAAAACCTATGTAGTGTGCCTTTCTTCTTCCAATATAATAGTATGAAAATGCCGAAGATCATGCCGCCAAGGTGGGCGAAATGGGCCACCGTACTCATTGTCCCGCTCACTCCGAGGAAAAATTCTATCACACCATATCCGATCACCATATATTTAGCTTTGATAGGGACGGGGATAAAGAAAAGATAGAGGGGCATGTCGGGAAATGTAAAGGCAAAACCGAGCAAAATACCATAGATGGCTCCGGATGCTCCTATCGTCACCATCATCGACTTGAATTCAGCGATAGCTTCAATCCATTTTGCATCTCCGCTTGCTACTGCCGCGTCTACTATGGCCTCCATGTGTTCGGATGTCAGTCCATTGAGCTTGGCTATGCCATCGACGTATTCTGATTTCCAAGTAAGTTCCCATACACCTTCCTGCACTAATGCAGCGCCGACACCGCAGACAAGATAGAACGTCAGGAAGCGTTTGGCTCCCCATACCTGCTCAAGAATCCTGCCGAACATCCAAAGCGAGAACATATTGAAGAGTATATGAGCCGGGCTATGGGGATCGTGCATGAACATATATGTGAATATCTGTGCAGGATTGAAGTGCGCGCTTCCGAATATATGGAGTCCTAAAAGGTCGACAAGTGTCTTTGAAAAGCCGGGCACCAGGATTTCAGCCAGCCACACGATTAGATTTATTAATATAAGGTTTTTTGTCACCGGAGGGATGGAGCGCCACCAGCCGCCGGAAGTAGATCCGTAGTTCATATTTGGGGTGTTTTGCGTTTTACGATGCAAATTTAGCAATTTTAGTCCGTATTTAAGGCGTGAAAGTGATAAAATAGAAAAA
>CAMWQY010000159.1 GCA_947176355.1 uncultured Porphyromonadaceae bacterium | reverse complement strand
CATCGAAAGAATAAGTTTTTGAACCTGAGCGGTACTTGGACGGTAGTTGAGCGGTAGTTGAGCGGTGGTTGAGCGGTGGTTGAGCGGTTCATCCTCTTGTTTGATCGGTCGTTTGAAAGTGACGTAGACGAAGCCACCGTCCCAACGCCATGTGGGTTCTTCTACGTCTTGTTCCTGGCAAGCCTCGATTATGCGTTTTGCTCCTGACCCCCAGTTCTCCAACCACATTGAACGGTAGAGCGCTTCGGCCATCTTGACATTATAAGGGTATGAATCATGGGGCTCCTTGATATTTTCGGGCGTAATCTGAGAAGGGAAGATGCCGGGATTACCGATTTCCACGCGGTCATCATAGATGGCGATACTATTGAGCAGATTATATTTCTCCCACTGACGATGACAGAGCGAGTTGATTATGGCTTCTCTAAGCGCCTTGTAAGGAATCTCAAGCCGCTCTTCGCGTTGAAGACTGCGGTTGGTGATTTTACCGCTGAGATTGAGGTGTTTGAAACAGAACGCCAATCCTGCATCAAGCAAGTCGAAGAAATTCCCCTCGACACGCATCTCATCGATAAACTCATTCTTATCTGTCCCCAGGAAACGAGCCATCTTTATCTTGAAGTTGTCGTATTCATCAACCCTATCGGAGAAAAGCATGGCAGCACCATTGGTTGGAATGCCATTTTTAAGCAGCTTCCATTTCGATAGAGTATCGGATATAGGCGCACTCAAAGCACTGGCAGGAATTCGTCCACCTTCGACCCCAAGACGTATACAACCGCGAATGTGCTTTTCATTGAGATCAGAAAGAGTCACACCTTCAGCCTGCCGTAATTCCCAAGAATATGTTTTCGGCTCAAAGGCTCTGATTCGTTCATCATACATATCCTGCGGCATAACCTTTGTGGTACTCTCAACTTTGTAGTAAGGACAACCGTGGAAAGTGTGGGGGCGCTCACCCCAAACCCAGCCATCGAAGTGCATGGCGATAAGTTTATGACCAGGATGATCCGGCACATCAATATACTCTGGCCGCATATCGACTGCCGGCTGTAATCCTGCGAGAGCCTGAGCTATTTCACGTTGGGTATCATCAGTCACTTGCTGACCGATTGTCTTCAGTGACTTCGGTGCGATGCCGAAAATCAGCCAACCACCCTCCGTATTCAGGAAAGCACACGCCGCATGCATACCGTCTTTCAGTTCTCCGGTACTCTTCTTTAGCTCCAGAGTCCTCGACTCATCCGAAGCAATCAATGCCTTTATATCCTCAATCTTCATAGCCTAACATATCAATTATTAATTTGTATGTCAAGAGCAGTATCGCTAATTCGTACTTCATATTTTAACATAGAATCCGAATAAACATTAACAGGCAAATGACAGGTAACATTTGTATTACGTTCAATATAACCTATTTCACCAAATAGCAACTTCTCCATTTCCGAATAAGTGATTGTACTTTTCTTAGGCACTAAATCGCGTAATCGTCTCTTGATGTTAAATCCATCCAACTGACTTTGAGGCATAAGGAAGAATAAGTAATCACGAGCACGGCTCATGGCAACATTTATAATGTTGTCATTATTCACATGGGAGTTCTCTCCGGGATTCGCCGGTGGATTGAGTAGTAAGAACATTATGTCGCACTCGTCACCTTGAAATCTATGTACTGTTCCAACTGTTACTTTGCAGTGAGGTGTACTCATTGGGTGATAGGCCTCCATTTGGCTAATAGCATCTGCCTGCGCCCCGTATGGCGTTACAATACCAATCGTATATTCCTTACCCGGATGATTTTTCTCAATTTGCTCTGCCATATAGCGAACCATATTGTAGGTAAGAATCGCAGAATACAAATGGAATGGAGATTTACCTATTGCTGTCAGCCCGTAAAGCCTATCCAACTCTTCGGTCCGGAAGCCCACGAAGTTTATCGCTTGCAAACTCATCCCATCAATATTTAGAGGTTTGGGGGTTGTCCGCGCAACGTCATGTTTTACCAAACCGTCATAAGCGAATTGACTTACAAGAGTTCCGATTGTTGGAATGGAACGGTGTTGAGTAGTCAAAGCCTCAATCGGGAACCTCCTATAGTTCTCAATTGCTTCCTTGAAACTATTAAGACCTACCATATCATAGATATTATAGGTAGGCATATCGTTTTGAGTGACGGGCTCAATCTGTTTCGGGTCACCTGCAATAATGAAGTCCGCATCCTTACTTTTATAGAGTATATAAATCATAGGGACTATATCCACCATTGAGGCTTCATCTATTACAATCAAATCCCAGTCAAAATCACAGATAGCGCAGTTGTCTGGCTGGAAACAGTCGTAGGAGTATCGTGCGACCGTTGTGACCACGATGTTCCTGTCCAACGAATCAATAAAGAAAGTATCGCGAGACTGCACAACAGCCTCTTCTATCAAATCTTGACTCTCGGTTGCTCCAAATCGAGTAAGATAGTCCCCGCAGTTATTATCATCAAATAGTTTGGTGGCAATTACATCGGCAGCCTTGTTGGTCGGAGTCAGAACAAGAATATTCTTGTACCCATTCGGGTTATTTATAATATCTGACAATTTCTTTACAAGGCGAGTAGTCTTACCGGTTCCCGGAGGTCCATAGATAAACTCTATCCTCTGATTTAGATTCTCATTGAGATTATACTCATCCTCGAATCCAAGCTGAATAAACCTCTGGCGCAATGAATCAATGTGATTTATTGAATCACGGGCTATAAGTTTAATCTGAACCACGCCATTAAACTTCTTGACATCCTTTGCATCTATAGCAAATTCAACTGATGAACCATCAATTTTTATAATTGATGATGCAAGTTTATCAGTTTTCTTTGGGCTGCAAAGGAAAACGTCTAACGATCCCGCATTTTCTATCCAGTCTGGTATGTCTTTTGAAGGATTTTTAAGGCTTACACCTTTCCCGAAATTTGTAATCTCAAATTCCGTGAAGCTAACCTCAAATTCGCGTTCCTTTGACTTCTTATGTTCCGCAAACTGCAAGTCCATAAGTAGCTTAAACCATAAGAAGGAGTAAGGCGTAGTTGTCTCAAAGATTTCGAGT
The DNA here is from genome assembly GCA_947176355.1 of uncultured Porphyromonadaceae bacterium. Classification (GTDB taxonomy): domain Bacteria; phylum Bacteroidota; class Bacteroidia; order Bacteroidales; family Muribaculaceae; genus Lepagella. The sequence continues at coordinate 3,239 of CAMWQY010000159.1, read as the reverse complement.
AATTCATTAGCATCCTCAGCTTTCTCGGCTGCATTCTTTGCCTCAGTATTTTTCCTCTTAAATTTCTCTGTGGCACGTTTGCGTTTATCAGCAGAAGATTGTTTCTTTTCAGCGGGAGCATTGTCAAAGAATGGCTCATCGAGATTACCCTCAGTGTGCATATCAGGAATATCTAACGAGGACGCTTTACCTGCGCCAGATTGTGATGTAGCAGGTCGTCCATTTGGGGCCTTGCTCATCTTTTCCCATTCATCACGTTTTTTCTCAATAGCACTTTTCCTTTCAGGCTCATCTTTATGGGCATCTGGTTTAGTAGCATCAGAGGTCTGATAGTTTCCATCAGAACTATCTTTTTTCTCATTATTATCAGCTGATTTTGTTGCGGCTACTTTTCTGGCAGCTTTTTCAGCCTTAGCTTTTGCCAATGCCGCTTGAACCTCGTCCTCTGTAAGACCCGATTCCTCAACCATCTTTCCAATGCGATTTCGCTGAATTTCCTCATCGGTAAGCCCGAGCTCCTTTAAGTCGCGTTCTTTTTTCTGGATTTCAAGAAATTCTACAATGGATTCTGTTATCTCATAACCGGCAGCCTCCAAATCTTCGAGATATGTTTCCGAAGGAGATACCCACTCATTATTTATACAAATCCATTTTAGAGTTTTAAGTTCTGTATAAAGTTTTGAATCCGCAGGTTGCGCACTATACCAACTGTAATAACGGTACCTGCACCTTGCATACCGATATTTACTAAGGCTTTCATCTGCGAGCCATGACCAAAGTGTCTGAGACGTAACCTTATCCTTTCTCTTATTATCAGCGAACTCCTTTATATTCGGAAAGTAATAATCAGTATATTTTGCTGCCGTATATGTACGCAGGTTAAATCTTTTAGTAACTGTAGATGGCACCCAGCCCTCGTAAGAATATTCTTCCGATTGAATTGATGGTCTAAAAATAACACCCAATTCTATCAAGAAAGCCCTGTATCTTTCTTCTGTATATCTCTTGATAAAGTCTGCGTATTTGTCTGAAGCGACAAAGTTACACTTTACCCCAGACATAAAAGATTTAAGCATTTTTGAGTCATAATATATCGGGGTAGATAACAACGTAAAAGAGTCGTTCTGCGTAAGCAACGCAAAAGACTTCTTTATCTCGCTGAGTTTTTCCGCCCTCTTTTCAGTATCCTCAATTCCTTGGAGATATTTATATATGAACTCAAAAAAGTGCTTCAACTGTTCACTCGACAATTCTTTCGCCTGACAGTGTTGAAAAATAACAGAACCGATGTATGACCATGAATCAGGCTGTGTCAGATGAAGGGCATTACGAAGGAAATTTCTTGTAACATCCTCTTTTAGATACTCATCATTGACAAATTTATAATCAGCCTCATCCACCTTTGTTTTTAGCGGTAGAAAAACGTTCAGTTCGCCTAACGAGGTATAGGCCGAAACCCACTCTCTTGTTGAAGTCTTCACTATCGGAGAAGAACATGCGGAGTAGTCCCATGCGCTTTCATCATCGTTGTCAACCTCCCACGTTTCATGTTCTTTCTTGTGTAGGTGGTTGTATAGTCTTTTTACCCAGTCATAGGACTGCGCATCCATAAATTCCGGAGTTATTTCTCCGAGAAGATCATCTGCATTAAATGTTTCAACGCCTAAGGTCTGGGTCAATAAGCTTCTAAGCTCATATTCCTCATTGACCATTCCCCAAATTTTGGCATTCAAAAAATGAGTATCCTCACCTTTGAGTTCTTGTAGCTGTTCGGTAGATATGAGGTTCGCCAATGACAAGTTTGAGACCATAAGAAGACAATCCGGTGTTGAATATTCTTTTTCTCTTGAGAGGATTAACTCATTCTCTTTTATAGTCTCAATATATTTTTTTCTGAACACGGAATCATCCCTTTCCGACCAATAGTTCCCACTCGGTGGAATTATATTGAGAATATTTCCGTCGAAGATTGTCCTTTTTGATTTCAGATAATAGTCCCTAAGAATTGGGAGTGCCTCTGCTGCAAGATTTGCCAACAATCGCTTTAGGCTATCATTATAGTTTGTATCCTTTAGCTGTTGACGACTGTTCACCAGTTCAAAAGGAGCATGGGTTATACAACATATATCTCCGAACTTTTCAGAGGTAGGAAAAAAGCAGAACACATTGGGTCGAGCTTCTACATCTATGTTGCCATCCTTAGTGAGACTATATCCGACGCTGATATAGTAATTATCCTTTTGCTCGTTATTTACCTTAATCGGACGAGTAAACAGGTGCATCATCTGTTTCTCTCCATGATTGTCAATCTCATACAGATTATGGGTAATGTCTTCCACCACCTCCTTAAATTTGGATTTCTTGGAATACACACCCTGAGACATTCCTCTGACAACTACAGATACTTTTTGTAAATGTCTGAGGAACAAAATGGGATTATTAAGATTTTCAAGTTTTGACTTTATATCATTGAACGCCTTATCTGGCTGGTCAAAAGGAAACACAAATATTGTTTCCTTTGGGTTCCTGCTAGGATAGTCAGAGCCTATCTGAGTTGGCACGATAAACTTCTCTATTCTAAAACAGAAAGTTTCATCATAGATTTCTGGCGTACTGCTGTATTGATATATTGCCTTAAATCCAATGCCAAATTTACCAATCTTGTTGCCTTCATCTTGTTGCTTTCCAGAAAAGCCAATGGCTGTGATTGCATTGATATGGCCATACGGTATAGCATCTTCTCTGTCTTCTGAAACAGTGAACCGTTCCGTTCCATTATGACGGAAGACAAGCTTCTTAGGGTATAGTTCAAATGTGACTTCACTGGCTCGCGCATCATCTGCGTTCTGAAGAAGCTCATATATGAAATGAGCCTTTTGATTATACATATCCACAACGCTTTGCTTGATGCCACGCATTGCAAAGTCATCAAGAACTTCAGCCTGCTTACTTCGTTTGGCGTGAAGCTTATCAAATAACTGCTGATCCTTCGTTATTGTAGCCATTATCAATAGTTCTATTACTTGATACTATCAAATATCGTATATCTAAGTCAAGAATATTCGAAATCTCTTGGAGTGTATATAAATCAGGCTGGGAGGTATTGGTACACCATTTGGAGACGGTGACGGGATCTTTGCCTAATTGCTCGGCAAGCCATTTGCCGGTGTGTCCGGTTTCTGCCAATACTGCTTTTATTCTATTTAGTTTTTGACGTTCTGTTTTTGTCTCCATTGAAT
>CAMWQY010000158.1 GCA_947176355.1 uncultured Porphyromonadaceae bacterium | reverse complement strand
TTAAAAGAAAAGCCAATCAGGAGTTTCTTCAGCTCCTGCAAGCCCTGCATTGCGTGGGGTAATTTTGTCGGAAGTGAATCCCAATACGAGTGTATACCCCTTTGGAAGATTAAGAGTGTGCTTACCGGCATCAAAATGATAACCATGGATGTTGGCAAGTGCCATGCCATCGAGATGAATGGCATTTGTCAGCACCGGCTCAGCTTGGCCATATTCATTTGCAGATGCGTCAGTCTCAAGCTTTGGCGCTTTTGCGTATCTCTTATTGTCATCCCTTAGATATCCCACGAGGAGAGTGACAGGTCCCTTACATTCTATATCAAGAGTAGTGCCCTCCTTTCGCTGAGCCTCACCATCCACTTGGAATGCGGTCAGTCCTTGCAGCTCGGGAGCCAGGCCGACTACTTTGGCCTCAGGCCTGTTTTCAAATATCACAGCCCCTTCGGCGAGTTTCACACGCTTGAGAGAAGATCCGTTGATGGTGACATCGGCATCAGTGAGAGGCTTGATTTCTTTTGCATTATCATTGACCTTACCTGCAGCTTTATCCTTCAGCATGGCGAGATTCTGCTTGAAATTGTCAAGTTCTGCCTGATAATGCACTGCGAGTTCTTCCCATGTTTTGTTCTTGCCGTCGTTGCCCCCTATTGGGATACGCCGTTGACTTGTCTGCATGCTGTTGGCATAGAGATAGGTGGATTTGGTGCGGTCAGCAAGTTGATTATAATAGTCGAGACTCTCTTCAAGAAGTGGAAGGGCAGCATCAAGATACTTTATATCTTTTGTCCATTGATAGTTTAAGACTTGCTGAGCTGCTTTCACCTTGCGATCGAAGAAATATGCGAAGAGTCTATAGCATTCCATGTCGTTTGCCAATCTGTCAAATTCATCTTGGTTGGCCTTTACCTTTCCTCCCAGGCTCTTGATTGCAGCTACGGCTTTGTCGCCATGTTCAACACACTGGGCTGCTATGTCGAGAGGCAGTTCGCCGACATGCGGTTCCCCTTTATATTCTTTTTCTACGAATTCGATGAGTTTCTCCCCTTCCGGTCCGCAACTTTCGTAGAATCCGGGATAGATGGTATATTTGTAGGGGTTGACGAGCTGACTCATGAACATGCCGAGCAGCAGAGTCTGGCGGTTGCCTTCCGTAATGCCGAATCGGCGCAGAAGTTTGGGGGCAATTTCACCCGATTCTTCGTAGGCAGTCCTGATAGCAGCTCCTTTATCATCAGAAAGTCCGAACTTGCGGGCAAACCGATGGTTCCAGTATTTGATTTCATCCTTACGGTCTCGGTGACTATTCCATGCATAGCGCCCCCAACCTTCATACCATGTGCTGTCGCGCTCAAGTTGAAGTTGGCGTCCTCCGGGGATGCTGTCGGCTGTATAGGGCCAGTCCCAATAAGAAGCTTGAGGGTAAAGATGCAGGGCGTTGGCACCATGCACATTATGCATTGCTTGCACGGCTTTCTGAGTGAAATCAGGTGAACTCCAACGCCATGGCTCAAGATTGGCAAGAATATGCACGTTGCTGATATGCACACTTCCCAGCGAACTAAGTTCCCGGTGCACCTCCGACCATGGACCACGTGGCTCGTAAGTAGTGAGAGACTCCCCATTGTATTTATGCATTGTATACAAGTTTTTGTATAGTGGCAATGCGGCATCCATCACTTTTTTGCAGTCAGTGTCGTGTGCACGCAAAAGCAACGGTGGCTCATCCGTACGCCCCAGTTTTGCAAGCCCATCTTTTACTCCGGGGATTATGGTCTCGGTAAACCATTCTACATCATCCTCGTATGTGTCCATAGCCTCGCCAAGGCAGACAAGAAGTCCCACATTAGGATATTTTTCAATGAAAGCCGCTACACTCTTACGCGTATAGTCGCTGATTAAAGGGGTTATTGGGCGGTTTCTGTCTTGGGTCTTTATGCCGTAATGTTCGGCAAAGGGTTTGGAGACTATTATGTTGTAGAACATTTGGATTACGAAGATGCCTCGTTTGTCAGCTTCCGAAGTCAGGAATGAAAACATCTCCTCATTCTTTTTGAATGTCTCCTCATCCACTTCTACAGCAAATGGATAATCATCAAGCTTTACGAGTGAAGCAAATGGATGGCCATTCCAAAGATATAGAGAGTTCATGCGGTTTTCTACCAACATGTCGAGATATTTAATCCAAAGTTCCTTATCATAAAACCATGGGAAATTTTCAGGAGTATATGGATATTCATAGACGCTTCTTCCCGGAAGCAAGTATGGTTTCTGCACACCTACACATGCGCCGCGAAGCACCATTTCAGGAGCATCGGTCATCGAAGCCGGAAGATTGTCAAGATTTCCTTCCGTATCCAGAATATCTTCAATTTCCATGCATCCATATATGACGCCCGACCCATCGTTGCCTTTGACCTCTATCAGATTATCTGCAGAAGTGATTGTGAATCCCTCTTTGGGGCCTACACTATCGGTGGCCTCACTCAATCGGATTATTCTTGTGTCATCTTTTGCATCTTTTGCTTCGACTACGTCATAGCCTTTCCCTTCAAGCGCCTTGCTGAGGTGCTCGGCGGCAAACTTCATGCGATTTGATCCGTTCTCCGGATAATCAAGGGCTATGGTCTTATGATGATTACATCCGCACATCATCATGATTGCAACGACGAGTGTCAGATATTTAGATAATGCTTTCATGCTTAATGGTTATGTTTACTTAAGTTTCGCAGGCTCAACTTAAAGGTTATAAGGTTATAGGGTTATAGGGTTATAAGGGTTATAAGGTTATAGGGTTAATTAGTCCAATAATTATTATCAATTATTACATTACGAGTTTTTTAACCTTATAACCTCCTGACCTCATAACCTTCAACTTTCGTTTACGAAAGTTGAGTACTTTATCTTTATCTCTCTATCGGTGTCGATCCAAAGCCTATAGGAATTTGGACCTACTTTTTCAAAGTTGCCATAATCAGCTTTGGGCATGGTTTTCGACTTTATGTTGAGGTAGCCTTTCCCTTGAGTGGCCTTTACCTTTATCTCTTTGCCGTCTACATACAGAGAGATTTCGCCGTCGGGAGTTGGTACAGTCCCTTCCATCCATTTGAGCCCTCCAAGATTAGGGGTGATTGAAAATTCTTCATATCCCGGTTTCACAGGTTCGACTCCAAGAAAATATCTTCCTAAAAGATATATCGGGCTGGCTCCCCATGCGTGGCAAAGGCTTTTGCCGTAGGGTCGTCCATACATCGACAAATGCTCTGTGCCCTTATCTTCCGGATTGTACTTTTCCCAGAATGAGGTGGCTCCTTCGCGAAGCATCCCTCCCCAGTAATCTTTCATCTCTTGCAGCACACGCCGTTGCATCCCGCGGTCGCATAGCGATTCAAGCTCGTAGAAACGCATATAGGGGGTGGTGATGGCAGGCACATCAGGATTCAGCATTACGTTCTCCATAACTGATTCAGTGGTAGGCTCATCGAAATATCCAAAATTGATGGCAAACATATTTGCGAACTTATTGACCTGCTCACTCCTTTTCCCGTTTTCCACATTATGCACAAGGGCTTGCTTCTTTTCGTCCCAGAAGGTAGGCAATAGCTTTTCGCGAAGTGCTGTGGCCATATCGCCATAAAGAAGAGCGTCATCCTTGTCTCCTACAATATCTGCACAGAGCTTCATCGTCTCAAGGCTCTTGCATAAAAGCACCTGTTCGAATGAAAGCGCACCTTGCTTGCTCATCGGGAAATCTGCCCAGTCTACAAATACCCAGTCGCCGGTCAGTCCCTCAAGCATTCCTTCGCTGTTGGTCCGGCTCAATACGTAGTCCATCATCGACTGCATCTTGGGATATATTTCCTTCACAAAGTCTTTGTCGCCTGTATAAAGATAATAATCATAGATGCCGATAAACCAGTAGAGCGTATAGTCCATGATGGTATTGATGTGGGCTGTCACCGGGTCCTTTCCACGAAGCAGACGGGTAGTGCGCTTCACTGTGGGACTATCGAAGAATAGGTAATAATTCATGAGATAGCTCTGCACAGCATCTCCACTCCATACCCAGCGGTCACGCTTGATTCCATCAATGAAAAATTCCCGTGTAGTCAGATGCATAGTATATGCTCCTACATCCCAAATCTTATTGATTTCAGGATCGCTGCATTTGAAACTTCCTCTGTATTCTACCGGAGCATATTCATAAAGCATCGCTACATCCTCTACATTGATTCCATTTTCAGGCTTCACATATACGTAGCGGAAAGCCTTGGAATTGTCGAGGGTGTAATCTTTCTCTCTTCGGCTCGTTGAGTTTGTGGCCATATCCTTGACATCATTCTTTCCGAACTCTATTTTGTCGAGTGTCTCGCAAAAGTCGATGTCAAGAGCCTCTTCCGGACTCTCACCATAATATATATTGACTATCCCATTGCCCGTCGGGTTTTTCAATACTATTTGTCCGAAAGTCTCTTGTCCAAAATCATATAGCCTACCGCCATCATTTTTTTCTATGATTGCCGCGTGCGCCTTTGGCCGGGTAGCCAATGAGAAGGTTGAAGGAGGCATATTGATGTCGTCCAAATTCCAATATCCCGCTTGGGCGTAGGTGGTGGCTGATGTGTCGCTTGCCTTCCCGCTTTCATCTATCCATTCCTTATCTTCGTTGGTCACTTTCCAGCTGGCATCGGAATTGACATTCTTCCCCTTCACATATAATGCAGGGGGAGTCGACTGATTCCACACCTTGATATTGAGCTTATGCTTTCCTGCAGGGATTGTGAATGTAGATGGCTCGCCAAACTGGAGTTTGCCATCAAGCTTGACATTATATCTTCCCTCAGTCTTAATCGTGATCTCCTCATCCTCCGGCACTTCGATATCTTTACTGAACTCCACGGTGACAAAATGGCTGTCTGTTTTCCAGAATGGAGGGAAGAATGCGCCGCGTTCCGTACGGTTATTGTTCATACGGTTGCCGAGCCATATTTCGTAGTCGCCGGGATACCAGATCCATGTCTGTGAGAATGCCGGCAATCCCAGTGCCAAAATAGCCGTGATTATTGATGCTCTCTTATTCATTGATGAAAGGTTTAGCGAAGTTTGTCATTTCAGCGTGCAAGCGGCAGCCATACGCTCATCTCAGCCTTATCCCGGTTGCCCCAGGCATAATAAGGAATCAGGGTCACTTTGACCGGCTTGTCGGCACTCCCTACCTCCCGGTATAACTTCCCGGTCCAATTCCCATTATCGGCAAGACGCGCTGTAGTCTCGAGAGCTGTGATTCTACTGCCATCGATATTAATCTCTTTTGTGGTGAATTGGGCATCCGCAGGAATAAGGATATCGTCAATTGATTTGCCCCCCTCGATGTCAATGCTTTCCAGGCAATATACCAATGGACCGCGTTTGACAGCTGTATGATTGCGTATTTCCTCTGCAAGCGGATTCGCCTCCATCAGCTTAGTCCTCATGTCCATATCAAAAGTCACCTTATCGCCGGCTTTCCATTTGCGATTTAATGTTATATAGGTGTCTGGCGTTATGGCTACGTCTTGAGTTTCTCCATTTATCTTGACAACCCCCTTGTCGCACCATGACGGCACTCTGAGTTTCAAAGCCAAGTCTCCTTTCTTGGGTACTTGGACCATTGTCAGTTCTACCAATCCGTCGAATGGATAAAGTGTGTTCTGCTTCACTACTAAGTTTCGGTTCTTCCCTAAGGAAGTAGAGAGTTCGTTGTCGCCATAGAGATTACACCAAAGAGTGCTGTCATTGACAGTGTAGGCGTAATTCTGTGCTTCGCAGATGGTGCGCAGAGTATTTGGAGGGCAGCAGAAACAGCTTATATATTCCTCACGTGTCTTTGGCCAACGGAGGGTATAGGGTAAATTGTCGCTTATGCGAAGCGGATTGGTGTAGAAATATCGTTTCCCGTCAAGGCTAACTCCGCTGAGTACGCTGTTGTATAGGGCGGTCTCCACTATATCTGCATATTTGGCATCTCCGGTCGACTCAAGCATACGCCAGTTGAAGAGCATGTTGCCGATGTTGGCACATGTCTCATTGTGGGCTGTGCTGTTGGGAAGCTGATATGGTCGGCCATAGCTTTGATGCACCTTCTGGATACTGTCCGGTTCGTAGCATGTTCCGTCGGGGGAAGTGCCGTCATATAGCGCTCCGCAAGCTCCGGTGATGTACATCTTGCGGTTCACAATGTCGTCCCAGATGCTGGTGAGATTCTTCATCAGTTGTTCTTCGCCTGTTTCAGCAAAAAGGTCGGCAACTCCGGCATAGAGATAGTTGGCGCGCACCGCATGGCCCATCGCA
>CAMWQY010000157.1 GCA_947176355.1 uncultured Porphyromonadaceae bacterium | reverse complement strand
CCACTTTCTGCAGGCCTTCGCTCATCACCTTCATGCCGTAGAGGAAGAGGCAGACAGCGCCGAGGAGCGAGATAAAGTCGATAATCGTGTAGTTCATATCCGAGGGGTATGTGTAGATTTTTGATTCAGATGCAAAATTAATAAAAAAATAGTTAAATCACACAAATTCTCTCGAAAATCTACCTAATCTGTCTCTTTCCCCTTCATAATCCCTAAAACCTCCCAACCCCACAACCCCACAACTCCACAACCTCACAACTCCACAACCTCACAACTCCAAAACTCCACAACCCCTAAAGACGATACTCCAACGACAGGATGAACTCCCTTCCCCTGAGCTTGTAGTCGTAGGAAAACCGGTCAAGCGCACTGAATACGGTATAGGAATAGCTCTTTTGATTGAGGATATTACGCACCTCGCCTGTTAGCCGGATCTTCTTCCATTTATATACGGCCTTTGCGTCAAACAGGGATAATGAGCGATAGCGTCCATCTTCTATCTCCTTCCGTATGAATGATGATTTCAACCTGAGTTGAAGCCGATTGAGTGGATAGAAAGATATTCCGAGGTCATGTCTTTGCGAACTGAAGGATTGTTTTCTGCCAAGGTATCGGGAATATACGCCGGAGATGTCTCCTTCGTAGTCCACCTCAAGCCAGTCTAAGGGACGGGTAGTCAAGCTCGGACTCACATAAAGGTTGTCTCCTCTGTAGGATACGGTCTGTCCGTTCTGGTCTATCTTGTTTCGGCTCGTGCTCAATCCCCCCTTTAATGATATTTTAGTGTTTATGGAGCGGATATTTTTCGATATGCCGAGGCTGCCGCTTATAATGTCGTTGCCATGCGGAAGTATGGAGTCGGACGTTTCTATTAGTCCATTGCTTACATCTTGGCGCGATATGAGGTTTTCCTTTGTATGGGTATAGGCCACGTCCGCATTTAAAAACCAGAAACTCAACGGAAGTTTGAAGTCATAATGCAGGTTGGCATTGAATGTATTTCTTTTCGAGAGCAGCCCTGAGTGGCAATGGGCTGACATATAGTCACGCATCACCGGGGCTGTCAGCATGTCGAGTATATCCCCTATGGTATTGCTGTAGGAAGCCGTCATTCTGAAGGTAGACTTGGAAGATGCTTTATAGTTCAGGTATATGTTTGGAGCTATAAGCAAATGGGTCCCTTTTGCGTATGATGGTCTTGTGCCTTTGTTGCTCCAGTCTATGTGCTTCATTGTTATAGGCAACGTGGCTCTCACTACAAATCTGTCGTATGAAGATGTGTAGCTGTATTCCGGAGATAAGCCGATACTCAATGTGCTTCCGTAAAGATAATTCCGGCTTCCGTCGATTTCAGGAGCTATAGGTTCATTCCCCGACGAAGGGTGATAAGATAATTGCGTCCGGATTCGGGAATCTGTATAGCTTATATCGAGCGGAATGAAAATACGTGACTTCTTTATCTCACGCATTGCCTGCAACCGTTCTCTTATGGAGAAAGTCCTGCTCCAGCCACCCTGCAGAAGATGGCGCCCTGATATGTCGGCATCTGGTGATCCCGGCAGATGGCTTTCCGAGATGTCGATATTTCCTTCCGGAGATGAATTAAATTCCAATGTGGTGGTTGAATACCAGCGCATCGCACTTTTCTTCCAGCTGATATCAACGTAATCCCGAAAAATTATGTTATTCAGTCGTTCTTTTTCCCTGACATCCTTTGACGACGTGCATACGGTCATGAGGTCGGTTGAAAAAGTCCCCTTGCCCGAAAAATAGTTTGTGAGATAAATGTCATCTTTATCAAGCTTGTATTCTACCGACAGTGAAGGCTTGTGGCTTCTGCTTTCCGGGGTTGACATTTGCTCTATCAGGACATCATCGTCTCCATCGAAATAAGTTCTTGATTCGGAATAATCATATTTTGTTTTCAGAAAGGGATAACCAATGTCCGCCCGAAGTGTAGCGTCCTTACCGGTTTTTTTTATGAAGTTTCCTGTGGCTGAAGTGTCTATGGGTTTTATCCATCGGCTTCGCGATAGGGGAGGACCGGAAGCAGATAACCTTCCTAATATGTCTGCGGTATAGTCATTGCTCCCTGAGCCTCCGACATTATAAAATCTGTAATTTTCTCTTTCAGAAAACTCGCTGATGTCGCTCCCCTTCAGTGTCAGGATAGATTGGAATCCTTCGCGAAACAGCATTCCCGCTCCTGAAGCTGCAAGAGGCACCGGCTCGCCCAAACCGACGGAAGCACTATAGGTCCCTGTAGGACGTATCTTTGCCTTCGGTTTAAGACGCACGTTCATGGCAACATTATCGGAGAACATATCCCGGTCTATTTTCTTGTCTTTATGATTGTTGAGTATCTCTATGGCATCTACGTATGATGAGGGAATATTGGTGGCGGCGATATCATATTTGCCACCCATGAGGTCCATGCCTTCTATATAGAAGTTGGAGATCGACTTGCCGTTATAGCTAATTTCTCCAGAGGATGAAACTTCGACTCCCGGCACTTTCTTCAGAGCATCCTTCAGCGAAACATCCCCCTTCCCGGCGAAAGCCGCCAAGAGGAATGATATGGTGTCGCCCCGCAATCGCACTTCCGGATTGCTGACCGTCACCTCCGGAAGAGCCTGTGCGCTTTTCGACAATGTGATGTCAAGGTGTTGCGATTTATTGTCGAGTGTTTTCTTTTCCGGTTCGTATCCGAGTTTGCTGAATCTCAATGAGATGGATGACTCCTCCGATTCTATGCTAAGAGTATAATAGCCTTTATCATCTGTCATAACGAAAGGTCCGTTTTTCCCATTGATAGTAGCTCTCGCCATTACAGACTTGAGTGGAAGCCCCAAATCGCTGGAGACTGTCCCTGATATCACAGATACACCCTCTCCTCTAACTGTGAATGTCAGCAAGACACTCAGACAGAATATTACAATCAGCCTTGGCATACTTATTCCCATAATTATTTTGGAATTCCTCTCACTTCGATCACTTCTACGTCTTGGAATGCATCATTCAAGGTCTTTTTCTTAGATTTTGAAGACTTTTCCTTTTTCGTCCCGTTCAACTCCGCAGCCGTATATTCCAATGGAATTGCTCTGTTTTTATTAAGTCGGCTCGGTATTCCGTTGATAAGAATTTTCCCTCCTTGCATGACGGATATTTCACTTATGCTTTCCGGATTGATGGCTGCCTCCGGATTCTTGTCATAATCGTTTTTCAGCTCAATGAATTTCTCATGTCCGATTGCGACTTGATTTGGAATCTTTGACGGAGCGAACTCTCCGTTTCCCTGACGGAAAGCTATAGCCTCAAAACTATGATTGCCAGCTTCATCAATAGCTTTCATCACCAGCCCCGGCAACCCTGCTATCTTCCAGGGACCGAACGGGACAGCTATCTCTTCTGCATACCACGCCTGCCATTTCCTGCCGCCATATTCGCATGTCGCTTTCTTGCACTGAAATCCACAGACTTTAGCTGTCTCCTCTGTCTCTTCCCACTTCATCAAAGGAAGCTTTTGCTCATACTTATAGCGCTCGGGTGCCATGTCGCAGAATACTGTTAACTTATCATCTTTTAGAGAGGTGTTTACTTCCTGACCGAAATATGTCTCGCTGTTCAAATATTCTTCTTTGAATTTCTTTATGAGGTCGTCCGAAACTCCCGGGATCGCAGACACCGAGTCGAGGCGAAATGCGGAATAGTCGTAAAATTTAGATTCATCCTCACCGATAAGGAGAATGCAGTCAGATGCTTCGAAGAACTCCTTGTCGCCTGAAATTCCTTTCATGTCGTAACGGTAGATACACTCATAAAGTGCCGGCGAAGAGGCATACGCCGAGCCTGCCGCCATGAGAATGGCGGTTGCAATTAGTTGTTTCATAAATTTTTATTTAAGGTATAATGATTTATTTGATCTTGACTCCTTTGATTGCCCAGCCATCTGTAGAGTCATTTTCGATAAAATCGAAGTTAGGCGCGGATGGTGGGATGGGTTGGAAGGTGATCGTGAAGGAACCTCGTCCTTCCTCGTTTGGATATAGATGTTCGCCCGGCGTTATGCCTTCACTGCTGATGATGGCATATCTGTTTCCGTCAGGAGTGGAAAGAAAGGAATTCGGAGAGATTTGTATCCAGTACTTTGGAATGAAATCGAGATTGAAGTAAATAGTGGTTCCTTTATCGCTCATCTCTATTTTCTCGATATCGAGTATGCAGTCAGTGGAATTTGATTCATATTCTGGATGCATGACGACCCGCGTTCCGTTTGATTCGGAGTATGAAGGCTTCATATTCTGTCGGGTATAATATCTGATTTTTCGGCCATAGATGCCTTTTGAGTGGCCATGAAAGATGTCTTTGATAGTGCCATCGGGAGAAATGATTAAGAAGGCAGGGATAGCATGTCTTGGAAGTCTGCTGTAGATTCCTCTGTCTTCAACGCCTTCGTTCCAGTTGATGTCTGCGACATTAAACTTCGCAGTCCCGTTTTTCCACGCACTTTCATTATCTATCGAGAGACTGACGATTTCATAATCATCAGATTTATTCTCTTTTAATTCATTCAGTTCAGGAATCGCCATTATGCAGGGCCCGCATCCTGTAGACCAAATATCCACCAAGACCCATTTCCCAAGCAGATCACGGAAATGATGCACTTTACCCTCGAGGTCGTATAGTGGATTGTCTGGAATCTTGTCGCCGACAGCCAAGGTGGCTTCAGGATAGAGATACATTTTGATTGCAGCTCCTTTGGCTGTGGATTTCACAGAATCGTCAAGTCTTTCATACGTGGCTCTCAATTCCTCTGCAATCTCCCCGCTATAGTTTTTGATAAAGCGTGCTTTTTTCATGAAAAGATCGAGCCATACCTCGGAGGCAGGAGCTGACTCGAGAAAAGAAATCTCCCTTTTGTCGATTAAATGGCTTATGGAGTCATGCAGTTGTCTGTATTGTCCGGAAGAATCTTTCCCTTCGGAGAGTGCGATGCCTGTCTGTTGGTACTGAGTCCATAGATCTTTGTTATGTAACAGATAACGGTCGTATTCCGCTTGTTCCTTTACGTTGCTTTTTACCGGCCATGTGTAGATATATGGATCATTGCCTTCTATCTCAACCATCGCATCCGGAGCTATATATAGGTTTCGGCCCATGGGTGGGAAACCGGGCGCAAACGTCATGATATCAGCATTGATCAATTCCGTCAGTCCGGGAACCTCAAATCTATATTCTCCATTTATGACCGTGTCTCTGGCTATGCATTCGCCGACATTGCCGTTCCATTTATATAAGAGCATCTCCGTGCTGTCAGGGACCGCTGTCGTCCGTCCTGTGATTATGGCGTTGCCGGGCGCATTGCTTTCAGCATAAACGGAAAAGCATAATGCCATTGAGGATAAGATTGTGAGGACATTCCTATTTGTGAAGTATTTGTATTTCATATTTAATTTTTACTTGTTTTAATTTATTGTAGCTCAATATTCAGAGTCTAAAAACTTCGTAGCTCTCTCCGCGTACTCCGGCCGATGCGAAGCAGGCCGTAATCATTGCGAGCTTGCCAAAACCTTGTCGCGAAGCTCTTAAAGATTTGAAACTCTGCCCCTTTGCGACTTTGCGTGATAGTAAAGGTACATGCGAAAGTTGAGTTTCATATTAGTGTTTTTTCTGCATTCCGTATCCTATGACCTTGATTTCTTCAACTTTTTCAGATTTTGGAGAATTTTCGGGTTTGTGGCTACTCATTTCGGGCTTAGTCTCTATTTCAATCACTCCATTCGGATATTCCGGTTGGTCCTTCCACACGCTTATGCTCTTGATCGCATTTGGGTCGATTGAGATCAGATCTTCGTAAGGCATCGGTGTGCCATCGAGTATGATATGCGGTTGTCCCTCGGTACTCTTCGCGTTGTCCTTCCTCTGATCATCATGGAAAGAGTAAACCCGGATGGCGGTGAGGCATCCATTTACATAGGATATCATCGGGGAGGCCGGAAACGCGACAGCGACGAGTACGGATGAAATCACCATACCGAGCGTCGCGACCGTTCTTCTTCCGGTTCTCCCACGGTTTATCATCTTCAGGCGGCGTTTCAGCTCGCAGTGTCTGAATCCACTGGTAAGTCCATACTTGGTGTCGGCGGTAGCTCTGGCGAGCAGCAGATATTGGTATTCTTTGCTGTCATGTCCTGCACTGAGCACGTCGCTGTCAGCCTGATACTCGTGTATCAGCTGTATCTCCCTGCAGAGTATCCATGCAAAAGGATTCCACCATTGGACGATTAGCACTAAACGTCCGATAAATAGGTCGATAAAATGCAGGTGCCGGATATGGCTGTGCTCATGGTTGACGATCA
>CAMWQY010000156.1 GCA_947176355.1 uncultured Porphyromonadaceae bacterium | reverse complement strand
TATCGCAACCGTCAGAACAACCTACACCTTCAGTATTCCCATGAATTTGAGGGCACCGGAACGCTGACAGCCGGCGGAGACTGGCTCGACGACTATTTGATGTCATACGAGTTTGACAGCGGTTCGCATTCCCAGACAAATCTTGACGCCTACGTCCAGTGGGACTGGAAGGCGGCGAAAAGCGTATGGATAGTACCGGGATTGAGATATGACTGGTTTTCAGCCTCCCGCGCCAATAGGGTTTCTCCCAAACTCAGCATATTGTGGCGCCCCGGCAAAGGGAACTGTGCACTTCGCCTAAACTACTCCGCAGGATTCAGAGCCCCAAATCTGAAGGAGCTCTACATGGACTTCGATATGGCAGGCATATTCCACATACACGGAAATCCTCAGCTGAAATCAGAGACAAGCCACAACCTGAACATATCGGCTGAATATCTGAAAGGAAGCCGGAATATTACTGTCATGGCATTTCACAATATTGTCGACAACCGCATTTCTTATCTATGGAATGAATCACTCGCCGGATTGCAGTATATCAATCTGAAACGTCTCTACCTTACAGGTGTGGATATCACGGCAATGAAATCGTTTCCGTTTGGATTGACTGTCAGCGGAGAATATGTATTCACACATGAAGTCTATGGGAAAGGAGACTTGCGGGCCAATCCAACGCGTCCACATGCCTTAACCCTGAAGGCAGATTATTCGCATCTATGGAAACCAGAATGGCGATTTACTGCTACTGCCAATTTCAAGTGGCTTTCAGCTGTCACCGGAGATGTCATGTCGCTCTTTTCTCCGGAAGCAGCAAGACAGCAACGTTATCCTGCCTATTCACTTCTTGGAGTAGCATTAAGCCAGACCTTTCCAAAGAACTTTACCCTAAGCGTAAATATCGATAACCTTCTTAACTATATTCCTAAATATTATTACTATAACTCTCCCCTTACGACAGGAATAGGAGGAAGTGTATCATTGACGTGGGAGATTTAATAAAAATAAAAAAATCTATGATTTAACTTTTGAGTAGTTAGATTGTCAAATATATTGAATGATTAAACCTGTAGACAATTATGAAAAAAGCATTATCAATCATTGCTTCGCTTGCTATTGCGGGAACTGCAATGGCACAGTCTGATACTATACCAGCCAGCTTCCCCGGCGGAGATAAGGCTCTTGCCAGCTATCTTGAAAAGAATCTTAAGTATCCACAGCCATCTATCAACAATGGAATCGAAGGCGTAGTGCAAGTAAAATTCGTAGTCAAGACAGATGGTGCGCTTGACAATCTGAAAGTCGTGCGCCTTGTCGACCCGGACCTTGAGTCTGAGGCAATGCGTCTTGTAAAAGGGATGCCCGCATGGAATCCGGCTACCGTTGGAGGCAATCCTGTGGACAGCGAATCGACAGTCAAGGTCATTTTTACGCTGCCACAGTAATTGATTTTATACACATATAATGAAACGATACATTTTTCCCCTAATTCTATTTTTTTGCTTTACTTTTGCTTCAGTCGATGCGCATTCAGACGATGGCATACCTCCCTATAGCGCTCGCTTAATAAAGATAACTTCTGACGAGGATCTCGACTCGCTTACCAATCAAGGAGTAGAGATCTTGCATCGTCGTGGCGATATACTGCTATGTTTCATCCCAAATCCACAAACTCGTGGCAATTCTGTAGCAACCAGACCAAGACCAATCTCACCGACGCTCGACATTGCCAAAAACTATTATGAAGCTGCTTCAATCCAGAATGGCTCGGCAACCGGAACTCCATTTACCGGCAAAGGGATAGTGGTAGGAATATGCGACATTGGCATAGATCCGCTTCATCCAACATTCTTAGATGCTGATGGACTTTCAAGGATTAAGCGAGTGGTGCATTATAAAGAATCTGAAGGAATCCGGCATCAGCTTGAAGGAGACAACGAGTATCGAGAATGGGTGACTGATGATCCTGAAAATTACCATGCCACGCATGTATGCGGCATCCTTGCAGGCAATGGAGCGGGGACACCCTTTTCCGGAACAGCCACCGACGCTGAAATCGTTGTCACCGTCTCAGAGCTTACTGAAGTTGGACTGTTAGCCGGAGTTGAAGACATAATAGAATATGCCAAAGAGGTTGGGAAACCGGCTGTAATCAACATCTCTGTAGGAAGTTATACAGGAGCTCACGATGGAAGTTCTCTATTCTCGCAATATCTTGACATGTGTGCCGAAGATGCTATCATCGTGATGTCATCCGGCAACGAGGGAGTGCATTTGAATTCTCTAACCCATACATTTACGGAAGACAGCAAAAATGTCTCATTTCGTATTGGCAACACAAAATGGGACAACTATGAGATGTATGGCGCCACAGAAATCTGGAGTGGCTCCGGCTCTCCCCTATCCATTTCTTTTGGGCTCTATGATTCTAACATAAAAAGCATCGTAAGATGGGAAGAGCCAATTACTCTGACAGAAGGAACCCCGCTCGAATATATATTAGACAACACCACTGCCACGGATGTAGGGTTGCCATTTGAAGGAGAAATTATTATCGAAGGGGAAGTGAATGCCGAAAACAGACGTCACTGCATCACATTGATCTATGATTTCTCTTCGAAAGAACAGTCTTCCAACGGTGTCTGGGCAAGATATGAGCTTGCTGTCAAAGTGGCAGGTAATCCAGGGAATGATGTAGAGGTATATGCAGATGGAATATACTCACGACTTGTAGGCACATACGGAAGTACGCAACCAACCACCGACCGCTCAATAAGCGACCTCGCTTGTGGCTTCAACATAATCAGCGTCGGGATGTATGGCAACCGTGATTCCATTCCATATTCAGCTCCTGCCGAATTTATGGATGATGAAATATATTTCCTGCCTACCGATTATGAATCAGGAGCGACTGTCCAATATAGCAGTTACGGGACACTACGCGACGGACGTACACTTCCACTGACTGTAGCGCCTGGCGCTACGCTTATGTCGGCAGGGAGTCGACCATTTTTTGATTTATACCCTTATCATCCGCATTTGAGGATGAATGGATCATTGTGGGTGAGCGAAGGGGGCACTTCGATGTCATCTCCATACGTAGCAGGATACATAGCTACATGGCTTGAAGCGGTGCCTTCTCTGACAGTAAAAGACATCCAAAAGATATTGGCAAACACAAATCGCTTCGATATCGCAGAGCCGGAGAATCCACGTAATGCCAGTGGGTATTTTGATCCGGTACAAGGACTCCTACAAGCATTGAAAGCCGGAGGAGTGGAATCTTCATGGGATGATCTTGAGCCTGCCGATCACGTAGAAGTGTATGACATTACGGGCATCAAAAGATATGCCGGAGCAGCTGATGGGCTGTCCGGCATTGAGAAAGGGCTCTATTTGGTAAAGAGTAGAAAAGGTGTCCGTAAAATCATACTGAAAGGGCGTCATTAGCGCGATTGCATATTATTAGTGCGGATGTTGCCTCGGTTGGTTGTATTGTTCCGGTTGTTGTTGCGACGATTCGTATCGAATGGATTAGATCCGAATTCATCTTCCTCTTCTTCCTCATCTTCTTCATTCTGGCGATTGTCGTTGCGTTTAGGCTTATTCTTCTTGATCTTATTTGGCTTCTGAAGATCAAGGGCCGTCTCAAATACATTCCATGCCTGCTCCAAATCCCAATTTTTCTTGACATTTATTATCTTCGGATAATAGTAGACATAATCGGGCTGTATGGCTATCAGAATTTCTTTCCCTACGGAATCATTCTCCAACGGCACAATACTATATCCTATTCGTATCAAGCTATCTACAATCTCTTGATCAGTCATTGGCCGGACAAAACGCTTTACAGCTACAGCTGATTTATCCGGAATAGAGTCTAAATTCAACTCTGTAATTGACACAGAATCCAATGGGAGGTTAATAATAGAATCACCTGCTATTGCTGCAGTATCAGCAGGAATTACCTCCATATCAGAGCCGGAATTAACTTTTTCCGGTTCATCGTTAATTACGACCGAATCATTGGGGGCTCCAAACACTTTCTGCAGACGATAACTTCCCGGAGAATACCTCCCATCGCCATTGAAGTCTTCATACAAGCGTGCGTAATACTTTCCTGCATCTATCCCTTCAAATGAAGCCACACCATTCACTACAGGTGCCGTATACTTGGGTTTGTCGCCCGAAGCCATCAATTGTACGAAGGCTGGGATATCATTATCGAGTCCGGAAAGCGTGAGCTTTAAATTAGACAAATCTTCCGGGGCTTTTGTCTTGAATTCATATTCCAGCGGTTCGCTATTTATGCCATATATGTCAGTAGCGGCAAGAGAATCAACCGTGAGCTTATAGGCATAACCCCTTTGCCACGGGAATTCGATCTTGAATCGACGTTCAGATAGAGTGTCAGCCCTTTGCAATCTGTATTCTCCTTTGACCGGCAACCATACGGTGTCGGGCCGTACCTCCAGACGGAAGGCAAGCGAGTCAAGCCTTGAAAGCGGGACGGGGACTTCTATGTTGAGAGGAAGCCTGATGTCATTTTCAGGTCCTTTTGCAGAGAACTTAAATGTAGGTATCTTCACTTCTTCTGCAACAGAGTCTGTCTGATTTGCTTCAACGTTGTCATCTTTAGGAATTGAATCGCTGAGATTATTCGGAATGGAATCATCCGGATTCACCAAATTATCTGAAAGTTTGACTTTATTATCCTTGGCATTTTTATCGGATTTCTTTTTCTTCTCTTTCTTCTTTGCTGTTTGCACTTTAGGCTTCATGAGCTTGACGGTATCGTTGACCATTGTCTCCACGCCTGTCAGTAGATTCACATTCTGATAACGCATGGCAAGCTTCAGAGTATCGCGTATGGCAAGCTCTTTTGGCAACCAGAAAGTCAGGGTGTCATTCCCGACAGTAGTCTCCGCTTTCAGGGGATATGAATACTCTTCATCATCTGCAATCATAATTTGCGGTTGCTTCTTAGACGGGGAGTTGAAGATGAATTCAAGACGCGTAGAATCAGGACGAGTATAGCTGACGAGATACTGGGGTTTAAGCCCGGTATTAAACATCCTGAGCAGCACGTTGTTTGGCAGGAATCGTGTTCTTTCCCGTTGGATTACAGTGTCGACAGCACCTGTATATAGATTGCGGATCGTATCGTTGGTAATTATGCGCTCAGAAGTAGGACGGATCGTGTCTTCAAACCATGCGATATCCTCTTCCGGATTGGCATAATGGCGGTCATTGTCAAGATCCTTGAGTGCAAAAAGACGATATGTGGTATCCTGAAGGCCACGGATAATAAACCGACCAAGTTCATCAGTACGTGACAGACGCTCGAGAGGCACCCGTATAAATGCAGAATCCTCCTTCGAGATATATGCACCCACAAACACACCTTGCTGTGGCTCCATATCTTCTGCACCAAGTACCATACCTGAAATCCTGAGAGAGTCCAGGACCGGTCCGGTAGAGAAAGTATAGGCAAAACCCGGAAGCTTGTTTGCTTCATTATTGTCTTCGATGGCATCACCGAAATCAATGGTATAAGTAGTATTGGGGAGAAGAGTATCAGTGATGTTTACCACTACACGATGTCCTCGAGTTGAGACACGTGGAGTGGATTTGCCGGGTGGGGAGATTACGACTTTTTGGAAGGCATCCTTGACATTCACCAATTCGTTAAAGTCAATATAGATATTGCTTGGGTCGACATTGACCGATCCCGGAGCCGGATTTGCGCGGACAAACCGCGGAGGATCTTCATCTCGGGGTCCTCCTGAAGGATTGCCAATGGACGCACATCCCCACAGCATCACAACACATGCTGCAGCAGATGCTAATACACTTATATGCTTCTTAAAAGTTTTGTTCATAAACTAATAGATTTTCACTATCGATATTCAGGAGGTAGAATCTTACGAGGATCGGCAGTATCAGCCTTTATGATTATCATCTTTTCCTCACCTTTCCAAGGAAGAGGAGCATGATACATTTCATATTCCACCCTTATTGGCACACACCCAAGCATCATGCGCTTCATCACAGCCGCAAGGGAGTCGCTTGACACACTGAAGCGCACTTCTTGGAAGTAAAGGGGATCAGGATCGCCTAATTCTTTATATGGTATCATCGAGCCCTCAAAGGTCTTGATGATAGAGCCGCGTCTCTCCATATTCTTAAGATAGCCATATTTCACAGCACTGTCGGAATATGGGCGCAAAAACCATATCCAACAAAACAGGATTACAACAATACAGCCTAAGCCTATACCTAACCACCATTTCCATCGATTGTCGGTCGGAGGAATGATGCTGCTGATAGGCGATTCTTCTTCATCAATCCAATAGTCAGGATCTTCCGGAT
>CAMWQY010000155.1 GCA_947176355.1 uncultured Porphyromonadaceae bacterium | reverse complement strand
TTGGGGGCTATCGTAGGCACGGAAAGAAAGCACAAGGGTCAAGTGGCGGGTATACGCACATTCGCACTCATATCTATGGGTTCTTGCCTTGCCATGCTCCTTTCTATCTATGTTCCCCAGGAATACTTGGGACTAAAGAATGGTGACCCCGGACGTATTGCTGCCCAAGTCATCACCGGAATCGGTTTTCTCGGTGGCGGTGCGATGATACAGCAGAGAGGTGTCGTCAGAGGCCTTACCACGGCTGCCGGAATCTGGATCACTGCCATAATTGGAATGGCTGTCGGCGTAGGTATGTATATGGCTTCGATAATCTGCACTCTGCTGATATTCCTCGTCATAATCGGTTTCAACCGATTCGAACATATCATCCATATCGGACAAGAAACCAAAGTCATCTCTATCCGAAGCAAGGGAATACTTCGGAATATTGATGTATATGAGCAACTCTTGAAAGATGAAGGAGTCCATATTTCTAATTTCTTCATTGAGCAGAATTTTGAAAAAGACATTACGGAAGTCAACCTTGTCGTGCTTGTCCGTACATCCAAGAAAATGATGGAAGCCATCAACCGTCTCGGTGAGGCTCATGATACCCTTTCGATCACACTTTCTAATCAGATAGACCTATGATGCCACAAATGATTCAGGAGACTACCACTGATATCCAACAGACAGTCTACACAGAACTTAACCCGGATGCAGGAAAAGAGTCTGCACATGGTTCGGAAGACAATACCAACGGATTGATCCTCGACCTTGCTTGGATTCTTGTCCTTGCTACCATTGCTACGTTACTTTTTAAGAAGCTTAAGCAGCCCGTTGTGCTCGGATACATCCTTGCGGGCTTCCTTGCTTCCCCTAATTTCACTTATCTTCCATCCATATCTAATCTTGAGAATATCGAGATTTGGGCAGACCTGGGTATTGTAGTACTCATGTTCTCTTTGGGCCTTGAGTTTTCATTCAAAAAACTGATGAATTCCGGGTCCTCTGCCATTATTACTGCTCTGATCATTATTGTAGGCATGACCTTAGCCGGCTTTGGTGTAGGATACTTGCTTCATCTGAATACAATAAACTGTATCTTTCTCGGTGGCATGATATCTATGTCATCTACCACTATTATCCTCAAGGCTTTCACAGACCTCGGCTTAAAACAACAGAAATTTGCTTCGATGGTGCTCGCTGTGCTGATCATTGAAGACCTGTTCGCTGTCCTTATGCTCGTATTGCTGTCTTCTATCGCAATGGGCGATGTGCAGGGTTCGGAACTTATCTTCAGCATAGCTAAACTCTGTTTCTTCCTGATTATATGGTTTGTCGTCGGTGTGTATGTCCTTCCTTCATTCCTCGATAAAGTTTCTTCCTACCTGAACTCGGAGACTCTCCTTGTGGTATCGATGGGGCTATGCTTTATGATGGCGGCTTTCTCAGTGATGTGCGGTTTCTCTCTTGAGCTTGGAGCATTCGTGATGGGTTCAATCCTTGCCGGTACGGTGTTTGCCGAACGTATGGAGCATGTGATAGCCCCTGTAAAGGATCTTTTCGGTGCAGTTTTTTTCATTTCGGTGGGTATGATGGTGCAGCCATCGGTGATCGCCACATATTATCCGCAGATATTGCTGCTTGCTGCTGTGGTCATCGTAGGTATGATAATTTTCGGCACTCTCGGCATGCTTGTCACCGGCCAGACTTTGCAGGTAGCTATCAAGAGTGGTTTCTCACTCACCCAAATCGGTGAGTTCTCGTTTATCATCGCTTCTCTCGGTATGGGACTCGGTGTGCTCGATGCCTCACTTTATCCGATCATTGTAGCAGTTTCGGTGATAACAATATTTACGACTCCATATTTCATCAAGCTCTCTACCCCTGCTTATAATTTTGTAGAGAAGCATCTTCCTGAGGGCCTGAAGTTTCTCATCAATAGGTACTCATCGCAAGTAGTCGACACCAATGAGACCCGCAGGCTATGGCGCGAGATCTTAGGCCGCTATATCTGGAGAATTGTGCTTTATTCCGTAATTCTTATAGCGATTATCTTTGCTTGCCGACAGATGCTTTTCCCATTGATGGAGTATTTTATGCCAAAATGGGGTCACATTGTGGCTACGGCTATTTCTCTTGTCGTAATGTCTCCCTTCCTTACGGCACTTTCTTTCACTACGATAAAGTCTGATCAAAAGATGAAACTTCATCAGACGGCTTCGTTTTATGAAGTGCCTCTGATAGCCATGAGCATTATCAGATACATTTTGGCTCTCCTTTTTGTGGTATACTTCCTGACGGTGTGCTATTCTTCTTGGGTAGGCTGGATTGGAGGCACGATATGCTTCTTCCTGATTATTGTATTTGCATCTTCCAAGCTGATGAAAAGATTCAGGCGCATGGAGAAAAAGTTTATGAACAATCTCAATAATCGTGAGAATGCAAGGAGCGGTGCCAACAATAATCTTGTCAGTGATCTTCACCAGGCTTTTCTGGATATTAAACCACAATGCCGTTTTGCCGGCGACAGATTGAAGGATTCCGGGCTGAGATCTGAATTCGGTGTCAGCGTATCAAGCATACGCCGTGGCGACGAGTTCATACCCCTTCCTACCGGTGATACCCGTATTTTCCCCGGTGATACCCTCGGCATAATCGGCACGGATAGTCAGATCAAGCGACTTAATGACGAGATTGATAATGTAAGTCATAAGAAGGACTCTGTCAGACCTACTGATATTGAGCTGAAGAGTATTCTTCTTACGGATAAATCACCCATAATTGACCGTCCTTTGTTTGAGACCGACCTCAGGAAAGATTATTTCTGTATGGTGATATCGGTGCAGAGGGATGACAATGAATTCATCAATCCCGGGCCAACTA
Source organism: uncultured Porphyromonadaceae bacterium (assembly GCA_947176355.1). GTDB lineage: Bacteria > Bacteroidota > Bacteroidia > Bacteroidales > Muribaculaceae > Lepagella. The sequence goes on along the minus strand of CAMWQY010000155.1, from coordinate 3,508 downwards.
CTGTGCTGAAGGCTGGTGATCTTCTCTGGATTGTAGGCGACCCCGCCCAATTCGACAAAATGAAATAAGTCTTAAGAAGTCTGATTCCTGAAGATTATAATTATGAATTATGCATTATGAATTCCGTTAGACGTCCCTATACCTTCGACCGCGTGGTCCGCATTATCTTCTCCTTGTGTGGACTGGTCATCACGCTTTTCCTTCTCGACATTCTCAGCGATGTGCTCCTGCCATTCTTTGTGGCTTGCCTCATTGCATATATTCTCGAACCAACCGTAGAATTCAACAAACGAATCCTTGGATGTAAACGTCGCTTCTTCCCTGTGGTGATGACATTGCTGGAAGCTGTGTTCCTCGTAGGTATCCTTTGTTGGATACTTATCCCATATCTTGTGGAGGAATGTGCCGATATGGCTAAAATTATCCGCGATTATGCTTCAAGTCAAATACAAATTCCATACATATCTAAGGAAATACATGATTTCATACGCAGAAACGTCGATTTTGACCAGATCGGACGCTTGTTGAGCCGCGAACAATGGTGGGAACTCATCAAAAACAGTCTGAATCAGACGTGGTCGTTCATTGGTAGCTCTCTCAGCCTTATCGTAGGCTTAGTGAGTTGGCTGATTGTAGTGCTCTACGTCATCTTCATCATGCTCGACTATGAGAGATTCATACTTTCACTTCGCCAGCTTATCCCTTACGGACAGCGCAAACAAGTGCATCATATCGTCAAGGACATCGAAAATGCCATGAACCGATATTTTCGCGGTCAATTCTATATCGCTTCTCTCGTAGGGCTTCTCTTTGCTGCCGGTTTCCTTATCATCGGCCTCCCAATGGCTGTGGTCTTTGGACTTTTCATTGGGATGCTGAATATGGTGCCGTATCTTCAGATGATTTCACTTCCGATAGCTGCCATCCTTTGTCTTGTCGGCTCTATATCCGGAGGCCCCACTTTCTGGGTGCTCTTCTGGGAATGCATGGCGGTATATGTAGTGGTACAATGCATACAAGACTTGATACTTACTCCAAAAATTATGGGTAAGGCTATGGGACTTAATCCGGCAGTGATCCTTCTCGCCCTTTCTGTCTGGGGCACCCTTCTCGGTTTCCTTGGCATGATAATAGCGTTGCCCCTTACTACGCTGCTCCTTTCCTACTATGACCTATACATAGTGCAACGCTCCCTCCCCGACATAGACTCACCCGATTCAGAAACTCCCAATCCAGTTGATAGTTAATAGATTGTCATTAATAATTGATAATTGATAATTGATCATTGATCGTTGCAAAAAGTTTCCAGCAGCAAGTTTTCTGCTGCTCTTCGAGCTGCTCCTCGAGCCCCGATATCATTCATAATTATGACTATCGAATGCGTAGGGGCAAACTCCTCATCAAGTTTATATCCGGCGTAGCATTGAATTCCCTTCATGCTGCCGGTCTTCATTGCCACGTATGCATCCAATTCCGTACCTTTCAAAAATTCTGAAAGTGTACCCTCTTGTCCGGCAAGAGGCATAAACGACGCATACTCTTCGTCGTCGCTCATGGCATTGAGTATGCCATTCATAAACCGGGCAGTTACCCTATTGGAACGCGAAAGACCACTTCCATCTATCAGCGTGACTCCTCCTACAGGTATTCCTTCAGCTTTCCAATAGTCGTACATCTCGGTGGCTCCCTCTTTGGTAGCCCCATTCTTGCCTCGAGCCAGGGCAAATGCCCTGAGAAATGTTTCAGCAAATAGATTGTCGCTCCGCATCATACAGCTCCGCATCACTTCAGAATACTTGTCGCTGATATGATCGAGCAGAAGAGTACCCTCTTCTATTTCTGACAAGCCGGCTTCTCCAATTTCCGTGCCCCCTGCGATGCTGATTCCGGCTCCCCTCAATTTGGAGCCAAGATAGGAAAGAAACACAGACTCCGGATTTTTTATAGCCCGACTTCCTGAAGCATTCCTCCGGAAGTTTAATGCATGGCTACCGGTTCCGTATGACTCACTAAGGTCTCCAGCCATCCAACTTGGAGGGCATGCCGGTCCGGAATATAGCGAGGTGTCAATCCTCAAGTCTCCATTTATTTTCGTAATTCCTTTATGTCGCAGAGCCGCTATTATTTCATCAGTAATGTCGGCAGATTGTGGTTCGCAATTCGCTCCCAATGTCGGGTCTCCTCCTCCTACAATAAGAAGATCTCCGTTGATTGTGTTCCCCTCGATCGGGCCATCAGCATATACGAGTGTATGAAATCTCTCATCCGGACCTTTCTCACGTAGAAGTCCGGCTATTGTCACGGTCTTCATTATAGAAGCAGGCAGAAGTGGCGTCTTGACATTATGCTCCGCCAATACTTCCCCCGTCTTAAGATCCTGTATTAGCACAGCGGTGGATCCTGACGCGACATTCTTGTTGGATAAGAACTTTTCCACAGGTGATGCTCCATAGGCAGTCATCACCATTAAACTTATGAATATTAAGACAAATTTCCGTTTCATATATCAATTTCTACATAATATGTATCTATTCCGACTGACTTAAATATGTCAGGTTTGTCATTCGAAAAAGCCGCTTGCGGCTTTACAAAACTACAAAGTTACAAAAAAATTCCATCCTCGCCAACTTTCCGATTAATAAAGTGTTTTTACTGATGAAAAACTAATGCAATAAGTCAAACTTAAAACACACAGGAAAAAAGAAATGAAAAAACTACTTTATCTCCTTCTTGTCATCCCATTTGCAATGATGGTTTCATCTTGCTCGGATGAAAAGGATCTCCCTAACGTAGATATCACAATGTCGTTTGATAACGCTGCTGTCAAAGATGGCGTAGTCTATGTAGTGCAGGATGAGACTTTCTCCATTACTGGTCTTACCACTAAGTCTGTCGACAGCAATCAGCAGTCAGCGATAGTAAATGTGAAGTATTTCTGGAATGGAATCCCGGCTCCGGGTCTAACTTGGAGCAGTTTCCCGATGGAGATCAACATGGCAGATATGCCCGAACCGGCTTCCGGCAAAAACATCCTCGGTCTTGATGCCACTCTTCTTGAGACTGACAAATCTATGGCATACTGCTCATTGAGCATCCCAATTCAGTCAGTAGCACTCGAGGATATGCCCGAAGCTCCAAGCGAAGTGACATATACTTTCACGACATCCCAATCCTCTAAATAAGGATAGGAAATGAATTTCTGAGGAGGACGCAATTATGCGTCCTTTTTTTCGTATAGTCCCTTTCCCACCACCCCAGCGCACCTTACGTGATATTACCGACGGAAAGACATCTTAAGTAATCAAACTCCAATTTGTCATTAAATAATTTTGTCATCTGAAAAAAAATCCCTAAATTTGCACTCCCAAAGCCATGGAAAGATGCCGGAGTGGCCGATCGGGACGGTCTCGAAAACCGTTGTACCCTTACGGGTACCGAGGGTTCGAATCCCTCTCTTTCCGCAACCTTGTCAGACCAAAGTCAGACAAATCAAGTCAAACCTCAGACT
>CAMWQY010000154.1 GCA_947176355.1 uncultured Porphyromonadaceae bacterium | reverse complement strand
ATTGACACCCTGATGCGACGCAATCTGCGAAAGTATCTCCGGGCAGTGCGGACACTCTGGGTCATAGAAGATGAGCAGAGTCTGCGGCGTCCTGAATTGATGCAGGCTTCCCTCATTCCCGTTCCTGTCGAGATATCGGAAGTCGGTGGCGATAGTCCCGGGTCGGTTGAGCGATGCTGTGCGTAGCCACTCTTCAGCCCGAAGGCGGATTGTTTCCGGCAATGAATCTGTCGAGAGCAGGGCCCGGAGAAATCTTATGTAAAGGGTCTCGTCGCGCATCGGAGATGCCGGACTGTTCAGAAATAGGTCTGCGTGTCGGGTCGCCGCTTTCATCGCCTCCTCATCCTCCCTTAGTTTGCCAAACAGGATGGAAAGACCCTCATGCGTGGCGGTTGAATCAGATACCTCCATAAGGCGGACAATTTCAGCCATAGTCCGTTTCATGACCTGCTCGCTATGCAGCGAGGCTGTATCAGAGCAGTCGATGCCGCGACATAGCGCGACAAGCGGAGAAGTCTCTCCGCTTGTCGCTTTTTCTGTATTATGTTTTTCGCCTGTGCATCCGGTAGCCACCAGGAGGGTCGCAAGTAGGATTCCGGCGAATGAAAATCTATTTTTCATCTTTGTTCTTATAATAAGTTCGCACCCTCATGCATCTTATGCCGGCTGAACTTAGTGCTGATGTAAAAGCGGCTCCAACTGTAGGGTCAGCGAAATTGAAGATACAAGGTTCTCCGGTGCCATTGCTGTCAGATGGCGAGGTGGGAGCTATCCAATAGTATCCTGTTTGAGGTCCGGTGCCTCGGGTGCTATTAAAGGGAAACCAAATGGTTTGAGGGCTATCTTGATAGAAGTTAAAATCAATGCCAAGATTATTTTCATTGACTTTGCCGCCACTTTTGGGGCCGAAAGTTCCATCTTGATCAATTTGATAGGCCTCTTTTGGAGGTATCATCCATCCCGGAGGACAGGGGTCAAAGATACATTTTTCTGTGTAAGGTGAAGCATTCGTTTTATTGTTAAACCAACTACTCTGGTATTTATCATTAAATTTGTCGTCAAACCATTCAGTAAGGTTGACAAACTTATAAGGGTTATTTACGCTCTTATTGACAGATATTTTTCCTGAGACAGTGATCATATTGGATAATCCAATTTTGAAAGCTTCGATTTCTTCGCCGTCAATGTCATAAACCTTTTGAATCTTGTTGTTGTCAATAGGAAAAGGATCTTTTCGGCCGCGCTGGTAATAGAAACCGAATGTGCGATATCCATCATCCGGATTGGCAGACCATGCTCCGAGGTTTCTATCCATCAGAAATCTATGTTTTACAATATTATCATTAGTAGCCTCCCAAACGCTGTTGATATACGTGTGTACTTCTCCGCCTGTCACGGGATAAACCGTTTTATCAGGAAGCCATTCATTAAAGGAACCACCCCATTTATCCGGACACTCATCCGGCTTATAGTCAGTGATCCATATATGCCAGCTCCAGAAATACTCACGGTCTTCAATTTTGGGGATTTTATCCTCATCAACTCTCTTGCGGACACCTACGATGACATTGCCGGTGCCGCTGGCGGTAGGACAGAAAGTGAAGTAAGAGTTTCCGTGCCCGTCAAATTTCTTGAGGTCTTTTTCGGAGTCCTCTTTCTCTGCGAAGGAAAAGTCGAGGATTCTGACATCGGTATCCTGCCATATCACCTCAGCCACCCATTCATTGTTTTCATTCGTCGGGTCGTCGTCCAAGAGATCTTTTCCATTGATAAGATTCCAGAATTTATTGACCTGGTCAAGATGAAGTTTGAAGATATCTTTGGCATTCGGATCTATCATATAGCAGTTTGAACCACGCAGGTCGGTATACCCCAGTTCGTTGAAGAATGGATCGTCCAGACCTGGTATATCTTTGATTGAAACTTCGATCTCATAGTAATGATTGGGTTTGAAGTTGAATTGTTTCTTCTTTTCCGGATCCCTGCTTGGATAGATGGAGAATTTATATAATGCCTCGTCTAATAATCCTGTATCACCAACGTCACCGGCATTCTCTTCGCCATTGTTAAGGTGACATACTATATCGAAGTATGTGGCATCCTCTTCCCGTGTAGTGGTGCCGTTGTCCGAGCCTGTAATGTTTTCCGGTATCCAGCTGTTGCATGGTATGTAATAGTCATATCCTTTGTGTCCTTCCTTGCAACGGAGTATTTCGAAATCCGTATGCTGCCGCCAGTTGCGGCTTATCGGCTCTTTATAATTGGCATCTGTGCCGTGGGGAAAGATTTTTCCCCATGGCACGTCGCACCATTGGAAATATTTTAGCAGCAGCTTGTCATCAGGAAAGTCGGTAAGTTTTACCCTCACCTTGCTGACATTGCGGACCAGATCTATCTCAAGATTCCTGGTGTCTTTTGAGATATGTTTCCATCCGCTCATGAGCAGGTAACGACCCTTATCGGGATCGAACAGGTCTTCCTGATTGACTACGTCCTTGTCCTGAATGCGCAAGGAGTCGAGCGTACTGAATTTAGAGCGGTTATGTTCGTTAAACATATCTTTATCCCGGGTATTGGCAATAATGACGCATGTGTATTCCTGACCCTTTTCACGAGGCACTATGACATTGAAATCATTCAGTGTGTAAGACGTTTTTGCATCCCCATCCACTTCAAAATAACGGGGAAGGCCAACACGGACGCCTTTCTCATTATATTCGATAAACCAGAAATCAGTGATTTTCTTTTCATCATCCGTAGCCTCGACATAGCCGACGTCAGCACGGGTTTCCGGATCTACAGCCTGCATGGGAGCGGCAGAAAAGGAGAGTGGAATACTCACCTCCACTCCTTCGTCAGAATTGTCTTCATATTTATTGTAAGGCAATTCATCAGTGCAGGAATATAGACTTAGTGTCGCAATAGCGCACATCAGCAACGACGGAAGCGACATCCGCATTCTCCGCATTATATCGATTATATAGTGTATATTCATTTTTCCCATTTCTTCCCTTTTTACAAAATCCTAAAAACCAATCCTTAATCCTTATTAATCAAAATAAAAGTATAATATCTTAAATATATTATCTATTGAATTTCAAAGACTAATAATTATGCATTATGAATTATGCATTATGCATTTCAACTTAGTCTTTATTTTGGAGCATCAAATTCAAATTTCAATAATTCGGTTTCGCTTATCCATCGGTCGGTTGCACCCTTGTCAGTAAAATCATCAATGTCAACTTTTAGACTTCCTTCCTTGACCTGACTGGAGTATACATCGGCGACAGTGAATTTGTATGTATATTTCTTCCCGTCTTCCCATTTTTCACCTTTCAGTGGAAGATGTACCTCTTTTTGTCGGTTTGAATCGCCGTTGATAGAGTATTTCAAAACTATTTCGGCTTTGGAGTCTTCATCGAAAGACTGCGGAAGCAGCAGCAGAGCCTCTTTCGAGGGAATTATATCATAATATTTTCTCTTCGTTTTATCATCCTCGTCATCAAAGTTGGTAATAATGGTCGAATTGGTAAATGTCAAGGATAATTTGGCATTTGTAGCTTTTCCATCTAATTCTTGAGTTATTACGCATTTTGATTGTGTCCCGCTTCCGGTAGTTTCATCAGGTGCGACAGTGTATGTGGCTGAATCCTTAATCCCATATACATCCACCTGATTGAACTGTATGAATTCATCCTTGTTGTATGGGTAGTTCACTTTATCTGTTTCGTCCTTATACATATTGTCATCCTCGTCAAGGGCAACCTTAAATTCTATTTGCGACAGAAGATGTTGGAATTTAAGAGAAACAGCAGGTGAAGGTACTGCCCCGCTGTTGTTATACAAAAAAGTTCTCCTGTCAGCGGCAACAAGAATATCCTTCACATCGTTAAGGTTCTGAAGAAGAGAATATTTGAAGGTTACCTTTGAATCCGATTCTGAAAATGAGTAATTCTTAAGTTCTTCTGAGGTAGCGGGATAAGGATGAATAGCCACAAAGGAATATTCCTGACCCATTAGCCAATACTGCTTAGGGTCGGTATATGTCCATTTGTTACTCGAATATGTCACCTTGGTTGCGTCGAAGATGGTTTTGATTCCTGTGAAGTATTTGCCATTGATCAGGACTCCGTTAGAATTTGTAGTTTTGAATTCTCCGTATACCATAAATGGACTGGATGCTCCGGATATGGAGGAGGTGGTTGTGACGCTTGCCCTCGTGGCGATGGCGACATCAAACTGAATCTCCTCCATTGTCGCGGTCTCCGGCAGTCCGGAATCAAGGTCTGACGAGCATGCGGCAGCGCTCGCCAATATGGCGAGCAGCACAAGACTGATATGTGGTATATTGTATCTCATATATTGTTTTCATTATTAGCCGGGTCAACGATTATTCCGGGTCAATAGTAATTATATCCGACACGTCAACCTCTTTCTGGCTTACAAACGAAGTGACGGTAACTCCGGAAGAAATCTCCGATATGATCGCCTTCCCCGGAAATACATCAGCGGGATCCATGACTCCGATCCCCGAACTATATCCAAGCCTTACGATATATTGGTAACCTGCTTTCCACGTAGGGTTGAATGGGATGGCAGCCCATCCGTAGTTTCTGACTTCCTCCTCATCCGGAACATTATATATCGATTCAGGAGATAATTCATCAGAGGTGTAATAAATTCCGTCCTTTTTATACACCCTTTTCTTCACCAAGCCGGAGGTTCTTTCAACAGATAGATACACTACGTTCATCTCATCTGTTTTTTTAGAGGAATTCATGTTTGCACCCTCTATATATGGATAGAGCAACTTGCCTTCTTTGTCATTAACCCTGAGCAGGACACTGTAGTAAAAGCCCGTCTTAGCGGTAGTACTCCACTTTGAATACGTACCGGGAATAACGATTGCTGGACCGCCATTACCCATTATGGATATGGCGTTTGGTGCTGTAGTGTTGGTGTCTTTTGTTCTGCCTACTGATATGACTTTGTCTCCTTCCCGGTAAATATATTCCACGATCCCTTTTGTCTGAGTTGGGGTAGTTAGCCATTTGCCATTTGTGGTATTGTCAGTCTTACTGTTCTGGGTTTGAGAAAAGTCAAATTTACTCTCGGTAATTACATTCCCCAATCTCACTCCGGCTATCTCGACCTCATAAGGAGTGCTGGAGTTTCCCCAGGCTTGGAGATCTACCTGACTAAGCTGATGCTCGAAGTTCAGGCTTACTCCGGAGTAGAGGTTGGCGGTTTTATTCCCGTCGGCTGTTGCAATGACGAAGTCCACATGCTTGGATATGTCTTTGTCGATCTTAAACCTATTTATGGAGTAGGAATAAGTGGTTTTTGTTGCTGTCTTTGTTGAACTGTTTTGCAGAACGAAATAACTCGAGTTGCCGCTCACACCGGCCCGTTCACTCAGCGTTTCGAGGGAGGGATAGAATGCGTAAAACTTCAGTGTACCCGATTTCGTCCCAGTGTTTGCCGGCCATCTGCACATGTCAGACCGGAACGCATTGCCCATACCCTGAGTCTTGGAGACCAGTTGGTTGGCGAAATACTCGTTGAGTTTATTTGAGGTCCCGATTGTAGTCTCATCTTCCGGCGCGAATGCAGTGACGTAGAAGCCGTCGTCAAGACTCTCTGTTTCGTCGGAGCGTGTCTCCACTCCGGGCAAGTCGGTGACGAACAAGATGGCATCGTCATCATCCGACAACCCACGCACCTGCATATCCTCCTGCGAGCAGGAGGATAGCATTGATGCGGCAAGTGCCGACATAAGACCGTATATGATTCTCTTATCGTTCATGAATGTTTGTGTTTGATTAGGATGCCGGAACCGTTACAGTGGTTGAATTGCTCTGCCAGTTTTTTACAGTTACAGTCACGCCCACCCTGTCGCTGATGACCGGGTCTCCGGCTTTCGGTGATGTCTCTCCCGTTACCTCCGGCCCGTGCACTCCGACTCCGGATGAATAGTCGAGCGTATAGGTGTATGTGTAGCCCGGTTCCCATTCTCCGGAAATGGGGAGGGATGCCCAGCCGAATGCCCGCACTTCCGCTCCTGCAGGGATGGTGTAGCTTTCCGTGCAATTCTTGTCTGAGAAGTATGAGTTTCCGCTTTTGTAGACGCGCCTTGTGACTGTCTCGGCAGTCTTGTCTACCACAAGATAAACTACGTCGATCTCCAAGGCGTTCAGACCCTGGCTGTTGTCGTAATATGGATATTGCTGTTTGTTGTCTTTGGATGTCTTGTCAAGCACTCTCAGCAATACGCTCAGATACATCCCTTCATTCTCATTCCCGGAGTCGCCTGAATAATCCCATCCGCTATATGTCGATGGAATAAGCATCGCGCAGTTGTCGGTGTTTTCGCCGATTTTCTTT
>CAMWQY010000153.1 GCA_947176355.1 uncultured Porphyromonadaceae bacterium | reverse complement strand
GTCAAGATACTTATTATGCTATATAACATATAGGGGTAGAGTGATAAATCGGAATATTTTTTGTAATTTTGCAAGATGAAATATCGGACTGACCTAACAATCAATTTTAATAACCTAACTAAATCAACTTTTGCATGCTCATTTATTATCAAGTAGAGACGCATTGCGAAACTTGAATCAGCGACAAAAATTATGCATTATGCATTATGAATTATGCATTACCATATAACTAACATTATAATTAACCTAATGATGAACATCAACCGATTTATTCCGAGGGCGATCATCGCATTGATAGCGATTGTCGCCTTGGTGTGTGGCCTATCAATGAAGGCACAGACCTACACAAATGAACCGGCAAAAGCGTTCTGGCCCATGGACAGCATGGAAGATTACGAATTGCCGACTATTCTCAGTCCAGAAGGGGCTTTCTCGATCGCCTCTCTTGACCTTAACGGAGTTGCCGCTGTGGGAACAAGCGGCGTGAACTGGTGCGACTATCAGTTTATCAAGCTCCAGACTCCAAACGACGAGAACGATGCCGTAAACTGGTTTTTAAAGCCGACCAAGGGTCTTACTTTCACTCCGACCAAGATTTCAGCATACGTAGCTAAGTTCGGCACGGATGCTATCCCTCACAACATTCTTGTGACCGGCAAGACAGCTGAAGGAAAATCTATCCTGCTTGGCACTTATACTTCAGCCCGCAACAACAAAGACAAAGAAGATGATGCCAGAGGCAACGAGGAAGACTATGCCCAGCATTTCACAATCGAACTGACAGCTGAACAGCAACAGGAACTCTCCACAACAGAAGGATTCACACTCGAGATCACTGTCGGCACTAACTCCGCAAAGCAGGGTGGATTCAGCCAGGTAATGATTGAGGGCGTTTTCAACGGACAGGTCTATACCGCACCATCATTCAGCAAGGAACCAACCAAGGCATTCTGGCCGATGGACTCAATGGAAGGCTTTGAGACTCCAACTGTCTTGAGTCCGGAAGGTGCATTCTCTGTTGCTTCTCTTGACCTCAACGGAGTGGCAGCTGTAGGCACAAGTGGCGTAAACTGGTGCGACTATCAGTTTATCAAGCTTCAGCCTGCTACCGGAGAGAGCGATGCAGTGAAATGGACTCTCAAACCTTCAAAAGGCCTGACATTCACTCCGGCTAAGATTTCTGCCTATATAGCGAAGTTCGGAACAGACGCAGCTCCACACAATGTAGTAGTGACCGGCAAAACCGCCGAAGGAAAGTCTATCGTCCTCGGCACTTACACTTCAGCCCGCAACAACAAAGACAAAGAAGATGATGCCAGAGGCAACGAGGAAGACTATGCCCAGCATTTCACAATCGAACTGACAGCTGAACAGCAACAGGAACTCTCCACAACAGAAGGATTCACACTTGAGATCACTGTCGGTACAAACACATCTAAGCAAGGTGGTTTCAGCCAAGTTTTGATTGAAGGTATCATCGACGGTCAGGCAGAAGACGTATCGAAGTGCCCGGTGACAATCGCAGCTTCTCCTGAAGAAGCCGGCGCTGTTGCCATCCGTCCGCTGGCTGACGAATACGACCAGGGCACTGAGGTGACTCTTGTTGCCACTGAAAAATTCGGCTATGACTTCGTAAACTGGACCGACGCTGAGGGTAATGTGCTTTCAGAAACTCCCGAATTCAAATACGTCATCAACCGCGCAGAGAACCTGACAGCAAACTTCAAGGCTGTCAACACATATTCTCTTACAACCAGCGTGACTTCAGGAGCCAACGACTATATGGTAAGCTACACCCCGGCTCCTACAGTGGTAGATGGTAAGAAAATGTATGAGGAAGGTACAGTTGTAACTCTTAAGGCTGCATCTAACCCCATCCTCACCTTCACTAACTGGAGCGACGGACAGACTTCTTCAGAAATCCTCGTGACAATGGATAGTGATAAGGAACTTACTGCAGAATACTCAGCTCTTGACTACGTAGTAGGTTGGGACTTCTACCGCCAAGGTGGCAACGGACGTCCGGCAGACTTCGCATTCGAGGAGAACGATGCAGTAACACTTAACCTGCGCACAGCCGACGGCGAGACATCGGCATGGCTTGACAAGAGCCAGCTTGGTGCAGGAGGCTATGAAGGACGCCCAGGTGCCGTCAACTGGCGCACTACCGGACTCGGAAACTTCTATTGGCAGACCAAATTCAACGCTTCAGCGTTCAAGAACCTGAAGGTGGTGACCTCAATGGTCTATAACTACAATGCATATACAAAGCAGAATGTAGAATATTCTCTTGACGGTGAAAACTGGGAGACTATCGGCACCATCACTCTTGAAGGATCCAAGAATTGGGCTGATGCAGAATTCGCATTCCCTGCTGCAGCTGACAATCAGGCAGAAGTCTACCTGCGCTGGATCTCAGATAAGAGTTCGAAAATTGACGGCACAAAGAGCGACAACGACGGTATCTGCCTTGGAGCCTCATTCATCTATGGCGAGATGGAGCTCATCAACGACGGCAAAGCTCCGGTGCTCGTATCTACAGTTCCGGCTGAAGGAGCTACATCAGCTTCCATCAACGGCAAGATAGTGCTCAACTTCGATGAGAAGGTAAAGCTTGCAGAGGAGGCTACAGCTACCCTCGGCGACAAGACTTTGAAAGGTGAAGTAAGTGGCAAATCTGTGATATTCACTTACAAGAACCTCGTATTCAACACTCCATACGAATTTACTCTTGCAGCCAACAGTGTGGCTGACCTTACCGACAACTATCTTGACACTCCTGTGAAGATTGCATTCACTACACGCAACCGTCCGGAAGTGGCTAAGGCTACTCCTGACTTCATCGTGCCTGACGACGGCGACTTCCGCGCTGCAATCGAGGCTGCCAATTCACGCGAAGACAAGACCCGCAGATACCGCATCTTCGTAAGAGACGGTGAATATATGATCCCGATGGATGCAAACCACACTGTCAATGTAAATGGCGGCACATTCCCTGACGTGACTCTCAGACTGAATGCATCCAACGTCTCCATCATCGGCGAAAGCATGGAAGGCACAGTCATCGTCAATGAAGTGCCTGACATGGACGGTATCGGAAGCCACCCGATGGAGGGTATCGGCAATGCCGACCTTCTCCAGATCCAATCCGGAGTAAGCGGCACTTACTTCCAGAACATCACACTCAAGCATGGTATCTCTGACAACCGTGGTCGCAACATCGTGCTTCAGGACAAGGGAGACAAGACCATTATGAAGGATGCTTGCCTCTGGGGATATCAGGACACTTACACTTCCAACAACCAGAACGCCCGCTACTACTTTGAAGGAGGCGTACTTCGCGGTCGAACCGACTTCCTCTGCGGCAAGGGCGACGCATACTACAATGGCGTGACACTTCAGATGTGCGCAAGCGGTGGCTACCTCGCAGTTCCATCTGTGCCCAAACAATATGGCTATATCTTCAAGGATTGCGAGATTGTAGGCGAAAACAGCACTATCGACGGCAATTACACATTGGGTCGTCCATGGGGCAGCGGCACTCCAATCGCTCTCTACATCGACACCAAGATGACTGTGAAACCTTCTGCCATTGGCTGGAATGACATGGGTTCTGATGGTTTCCCGGCACGCTTTGCTGAATATAATTCAATGACAGCTTCCGGCACTGTAATAGATCTCTCAGAGCGTAAGAAGAGCTTTGGACCCGGCAACCATCCTAACAATCCGATACTGACCAAGGCAGAGGCAGACGCTCATGACTATGCAACTGTAATGGGCAGTGACGACGATTGGGATCCGGCAATGGACTGCGAGCAGGCTCCGGCTGCGACTTCTCTCGCTTTGGCTAATGATGTCCTTTCTTGGGACGACAGCAAGTATGCACTTTGCTGGGCGGTTTACGCTGATGGCAAGCTTCTCGGGTTCACCAAGGAATGCAGCTATGTTCCTTCAGTGAAAGCAACATCTTACGGCATACGCGCTCTCAATGAGATGGGTGGCCTTGGCGAAATGGTTACAATTGGTTCAACCGGTGTGGACACATTGATCGAAGGAGAGATTGCCAATGTGAAATACTACAATCTCCAGGGTTTCGAAACTCGTCCGGGCAATGAGCCAACCACACTCGTCAAAGTGATCACTTACTCTGACGGCACTACTAAGGCTGTCAAAGTAATGGAATAATTGAGAATTACTGGAAAATGAATTGGGCTCGCGAACAGTCGCGGGCCCAATTTATTTTTATTCTTCTTGATTTTACTTAAGTTTCTGAGTTGGCAATCTTTTATCATATAAATGTTTTATCACGCAAAGACATCGAGGGTTCGCACGCTTCTATGCACATTGTAGGTCTCCCTTTTGACTCGGTGGGGCGCATGCGGAGCATGCTTTATTACGTTGCTTGACTCGGCGGGGCGCATGTGGAGCATGCTTGATTACGTTGTCTGACTCGGGAGGTCATAGCCCCTTGCGAGCCCTTTGCGCCTTCGCGTGAATGGAGATTGGCGGTCAGATAGGGGATTAGAGGAGGGGGGAGAAAAGGCGGACGAGGGCTTCCATTGTTTTTTCGGAAGCCGGGCGTTTGCGCCATTGGGAGAGGGTAAGTTTTCGGGAAAATTTGATGTCTTCGAAGAAGATGTCGCGCATTTGGCGATTCACTGATTCGGAATAAATGAGTAGATTTGCCTCGAAGTTGTTTTCGAAACTTCGGAAGTCAAAGTTGACGGAACCGGTAGTGACAAAGTCATCGTCTACTATCATTGTCTTGGCATGGAGCATACCGGGTTGGTATTGATAGATCTTCACGCCTGCCTTCATGCAGTCTGCAATATATGAGCGGCTTCCAAAGCCAAGGAGGATGGAATCGGTCTTTTCGGGAATCATGATACGGACATCAACACCTGAGAGTGCAGCTCCCTGCAGAGATTTAAGCAATGCATCAGTAGGGAGGAAATAGGGAGTCTGTATGTAAATTCTTTTACGTGCCGAGGCTATAGCCTGCTGGAAGCACAACACGAGATTATTCCAGGTGTCCAAGGGTCCGGACGTGACGAGCTGCATATCAATATCACCCCTTTCCTTGCATTTAAAGACTTCCAATGGCTTAACTTCTTCATCGGGTCTGAGGAAATTCCAGTCCATTGCGAAGCTATACATCATTGACTCAATTATTGGTCCCTGTACACGGAGATGAGTGTCTCGCCACAGGCGTCCTTCCGGTGATTTTTCTACGTAACGGTCGGCGATATTCATACCTCCAATATATCCTATTTCTCCATCAATTATAGCAATCTTGCGGTGGTTGCGCCAATTGATGCGGTTGGCAAGCTTTCTGAAGGTAACTCTGAAGAACGGATGCGAGTCAATACCTAATTCGCGCATACGGTGAAAGAAGCTGTTTTTCGTAGAGAAAGATCCTACATGATCGTATAGTACTTTTACGCGTACACCTTGACGCACCTTTTCGGCAAGGAGATTTAGGATTTCATTTCCAAGGCGGTCGTCGTCGTAGATATAATATTGGATGAAAATGAATTTTTCGGCATTTCTGATATCATTTTTCAGACTATCGAATTTGGATTTGCCATCAGTGAAGATTTCAAGTGAATTATTTCTGTCAAGATGTGCGTGACAAAGATTGTGTGCAAGCTTGACTTTTTGTATTTGATCGGCATTTAGACCGGAATTATCGAAGGAATGTTGTTTGGGGCGTGATTTTTCAAGAAGTTTTCTTCTTACTTTTCTGCTCACCATTGCTTTTCCCTTAAGGCTTCTGCCGAAGAAGAGATAAAATATGACACCTATCACCGGGAGAAACAGCAAGGCGAGAGTCCATGAAAGGGCTCGTATCGGATTTTTATTTTCCGAAACTACTACTACGACGCATGAAATTACGACTACGAAGTAGATTATAAGTAATATGATATTAATCCAGAAGTACAAAGGGGTAAGTTTAAGTATTAAGTATTGAGTATTGAGTATTAAGTATTAAGTATTAACAGCGACCCGCGGAGAGGCATCGGAGGGGATGCCGCCTCTGCGGGTCGGAAATGATATTTTTATGGCCCATGCCATAATTATCTTGTGAATTACTCAGCAGCAGGAGCTTCAGCGGGAGCTTCTGTAGCAGGAGTTTCTGCAACGGGAGCTTCGGCAACAGGAGCATCAGCAGCTTTCTTGCCACCTCTGCGGCTGCGGCGAGTCTTAGCCTTAGGAGCCTTTTCAGCGAGCATGTTTTCGTTGAAGTCAACGAGCTCGATCATAGCCATTTCAGCATTGTCACCAAGACGGTGTCCAGTCTTAAGGATACGAGTGTATCCACCGGGACGATCACCAACTTTTTCAGCAACCACGCCGAAAAGTTCTTTGATAGCCTCCTTATTCTGGAGAT
>CAMWQY010000152.1 GCA_947176355.1 uncultured Porphyromonadaceae bacterium | reverse complement strand
GAAGCCAGTAGTGTTAGGATAGTTTGTTTCATGTAGGTTGTTATTATCTTATATTGTGTTTATAGTTTAGAATGCAAATTTAATTAAAATTAATGATATTTCAATAATTAGATTGAAAAAATATGAAATTTCCAGAGTTTTTACGCGTATATTGTTACTGTTGGTTTTTGATTATTCACAATTATTGATTAAATTTGCAAAGTCTTGTTGATTCTCATTAACAACAAATATTTAATTTATGAATAATTTTGTATTTTATCCTGCTACCAAGTATGTCTTCGGAAAGGGAGTCGAGAATAAGGTGGCAAAAGAGCTGCAAGCTTTTGGAATGAAGAAGCCACTGATAGTTTATGGTAAGGGTTCCGTCATTAAATCAGGCTTGCTTGACCGAGTCAAGAAAAGTCTTGATGAGGAAGGCATACAATATGTTGAGTTGGGTGGGGTTCAACCAAACCCGGTTGATTCAAAAGTATATGAAGGCATTGAGATAGCAAAGAAGGAAGGTGTAGACTCCGTTCTTGCAGTAGGAGGAGGAAGTTCTATCGACACAGCAAAAGCAATTGCAGCGGCATTGCCATACGAAGGCGACTTTTGGGACTTTTATTGTGGAAAAGCGAAGGTGACCAAGGCGCTTCCGGTAGGAGTAGTGTTGACAATTCCTGCTGCCGGGAGTGAAGGCTCCGGCAATACCGTAATTACCAAACTGGATGGGCTTCATAAACTTGGAATGGGCAGCGACGTGCTTCGCCCGAAATTTGCTCTTATGAATCCGGAGCTTACATTCACTCTTCCTCCTTATCAGACAGCAGCCGGAATCACTGATATGATGGCTCATATAATGGAGAGATATTTCTCAAATACTCCAAATGTGGAGATAACCGATAGGGTAGCGGAAGGTGTTCTGAAGGCTATCATCACAGAAGCTCCAAAAGTAATAGCAAATCCGGAAGATTATGATGCTCGAGCTAACATTATGTGGAGTGGCACACTGGCTCATAACGGTGTCTGCAGTGGAGGACGTGAGGAAGATTGGGCAACTCATGGATTGGAGCATGAACTCAGTGCCGTTTATGATGTGACACACGGTGCCGGTCTTGCAGTGATGTTCCCTGCCTGGATGACTCATGCTATGAAAGAGAATCCAGCAAAGATTGCCCAGTTTGCACGCAGAGTATTTGATATTGAAGAGAAAGATGATGCAAAGGCTGCTGAGCTTGGGATAGAGGCATTAAAGAAATTCTTGACATCTATTGGTATCCCGGTCACTATGAAGGAACTTGGAATTGAGAATCCCGATGTGAAGCTCTTGGCAAAGAAAGTGACAGAGAATAAAGGTGAGATATTCGGCAACTACATTAAGATAGATAGGGAAGTGGCTGAAAAAATATATAGTATAGCTGCAGAAAGCTGAATTTCTCTATGAAGCCTCTTTAAGGCTACGTAATAAATTAGTTACCCCGGATTTTGAAGTCCGGGGTTTTTATTTGACAATTATTAAATGGCATAATGTTTACGACCCTATCTATTCTATGCCTGATTCATTTTTTCCAGAAGGCAGGCGTAAAGAGAAGGAGAATAGTGTAGAGCTCAAGACGTCCGGTAAGCATTACAAAGCTAAGAATCCATTTGGCTGCATCCGGTATCATTGAATAGCACGATACTCCCTCCTGAACCTCTGTGCCAATTCCTGCATTTGAGATAGCAGAGAGAGAATAAAAGAAACTTTCCTGAAATGGGACTCCCAGCACTGTAAGGAGGAAGCCTCCGATGAAAATCACGAGAAAATATAGTGCGATGAAAGCAAGCACTTTCATTACGATTACGTATGAAGTACCCTTACCGTTTACTGTAACAGTACGTACTGTCGAAGGATACATCGTACGGTACATCTCATTGTTCAAAAACTTGAAGAATATTAGGAATCTATCGATCTTGGCACCACCGGAAGTGCTGCCGGCACAACCTCCGATAACCATGAAAATTAGCATGACGATGTAAGGGACCGCACCCCAATGCTGAAAATGTGGGACAACAAGGCCTGTTGATGTAAGTATCGATACGCTTTGAAAAAGTGGGACAATAGTCACTTCCTGCCAGCTATGAACATGACTTTTCCCTATAATTGAAATGGTAAACACAACATATCCGAAAAGCAGCACATAGCAGAACCACCTGAAGGCATCATTCTTGACCAATCTCTTCCATTCGCCATGTACAGTAGCAAAAATTAGATTGAAATTCACTCCTCCGATAAACATAAATACTGTGAGAATTATGATTATATAAGGACTGTTCCAGTCGCGGACGCTCATATCGTTGGTAGAGAATCCTCCGGTTGACAAGGTAGAAAGCCCATGACATATAGCTTCAAAGAGATTCATCCTTGAGAACCATAGTAGAAGGATACATGTGATTGTCAGGCAGATGTAGATACCCCAAAGAGTCTTTGCTGTATTGCTCACTCGGGGACGAATCTTGTCGTGGGTTATACCCGTCACCTCCTCGTTAAACATTAGCATTCCTCCTTTATTATTGAGCATGGGCACTACTGCGAGTGTGAAAATTATAATACCGAGTCCTCCAATCCATTGCAACATGCATCGCCACAATAATAATGAATGTGGCACATTCTCAAGCGAGCCTAAGACTGATGCTCCCGTTGTAGTGAAACCACTCATGGTCTCAAAAAATGCATCCGTCACACTTTGGTGAGTTCCACACAATAGGAATGGTATCATCCCAAATAGAGACAAAATTATCCATATTAGTGATGTCAGGAGAATTGCCTCTCGTTTTCTCATCTCCTTGCTCTTAGGCTTCAGACTCATCAAGGCTGTCGCAGAGACGAGAGTTATTAACATTGATAGAAGAATGGGTTTTATTTCCGAGTCTCTGTATATAAAAGCAGTGACAAGAGGAAATATCATGAAGCCGGAAAGCACCATGAGCAGCCAACCAATTGTGCGCAAAAGCATGCGCAGATTGATATAAGAGTTATGTTTAAATTTTAATTGAACCACTTTTCAATTTTTGAGATAGTACCGCTAAGACAGAAAACTACTACCTTGTTTCCTGCATGTATATGAGTCATACCCCCAATAAGTTCAGCCTTACCATCATTTCGGATCAGTGCAGCCAAGGTCATTCCCCAGGGGAGTTTAAGGTCCTTCACAGGTGCTTTGGTGATTTTTGCATTCTCTTTGACCTCAAGTTCGCACACTTCGGCATCAGCCAGGGCGAGAAACTTTGAATTGGACTCGTCTGAATCAAGGAGTATCTGGAATATACTCGACGATGCCATTAGCTTTTTATTTATAGATGTGCCGATATTAAGACTTTCAGCCACACTATAGAACTGTAGGTTTTCCACATCAGCTATGGTCTTTGGCACTCCGAAATCTTTTGCTGTGAGGCATGTAAGAATGTTAGTCTCAGACTTTGATGTCAAAGCCATAAAGGCATCGTATTGGTAGACATTGTTTTCACGGAGCACCTCAACATCCCTGCCATCACCGTTGATTACTTCAATCCCTGGAATCTCAGTGGCAAGATATTCGCATCGTTCGCGATCTATATCTATTAGCCGAATTTGATAGCGTTCATGAAACTCATAACAGAAGCGCATTGCTATCTGGCTCCCTCCCATTATCATCACTTTCTTTATGACACGTTTCTTCTTGCCACATAGATCGCGCACTTCTTCCACATATCCAGGAGTAGTTATAAAGTAGACTATGTCATCTTTTTCTATGGTATCATTTCCACCGGGAATGACAGTCTCCGCATTCCTCTTTATGGCTGCCACATGGAAATGATGTGCGGATACAGGGAGTTCTCGAAGTCTAAGCCCGCAAAGCTGAGAGTTTTCTCTTATCTTTACTCCAATCATCAGAAGCTGTCCATTGCCCATTTCACCCCAATAGCGAGCCCAATTGTGGGAAAGTGATAGATCTATTGCTTGGGCTGCAAGATATTCCGGATAGATCAGCGTATCGATACCGAGTTCCTTAAGGATCAACTTATTTTCCTTTTTCATAAACTCGTAGTTGTCAATTCGGGCTACCGTCTTTCTTACGCCAAGTTTCTTGGCAATAGAGCAAGATGTTATGTTTCTTGTCTCAAAAGGAGTGACTGCTATATATAAATCCGCATTTTGAATCCCGGCTTGGCGCATGGTGGAGAAAGAGGATGTGGATCCGCACAGAGTCATGAGGTTGTAATGAGAATCGAGAGAATCAAGTTTTTGCTGGTCGCTGTCAATGAGAATTATATCCTGATTCTCATTGCTGAGCATTTTGGCGAGGTGAGTTCCCACCTCTCCCGCACCTGCTATGATGATTTTCATCTTTGTAGAAAGATTAGGATAAATGTTTTTTGAGCGACAACACTGCGTTTTCTATGCCTGCGCTGTCGTAGCCACAATCACGACGCAATTCCGCTACAGTGCCATGAAACACCCATGAGTCCGGAGCCCCGAGCGTAACTACATTGACATCATAATGATTGTCGCGGATGAATTCAGTTACTGCGGTGCCGAAGCCACCATTTTTGACACCATCCTCAACCGTGACAATAGTCTTGTGCGTGGATGCAATATGTTTTAGCAGTTCTGAGTCAAGCGGCTTGACCCATATCATATCATAAAGATCTGCCTTGACGCCTTTCTCCTTTAGTGACTCAACGACATTCTTGGCTTCGTGAAGGAGTGGTCCTATTGTGAGGATAGCTATATCTGACTCAGTGGTTTCAGATATGGTGCGACCCTTGCCAATTTCTATTACCTTCATTTCTGTCTGCCAATCTTTTTTAGTAGCTTTGCCACGAGGATATCTGATCGCCATCGGACCATCTGAATGAAGAGAAGTATACATTAGATTGCGGAGAGTCTCTTCATCGGCAGGAACTGCAATCTTCATATTTGGTATGCATCTCAGATATGCAATATCAAGAAGCCCATGATGAGTCACTCCATCTTCTCCTACAATTCCGGCTCTGTCGATACAAAAAGTTACGGGGAGCCCCTGAATGCAGACATCGTTGACGATATTGTCGTAGGCTCTCTGGAGAAATGTTGAGTAAATTGCCGTAAACGGACGTTTTCCACCGGTAGCAAGACCTGCCGAGAATGTCACGGCATGCCCTTCTGAAATGCCGACATCGAATGTCCTTTCAGGGAAAACTTCAAGCATACGGGATATGGAAGTGCCACTTGGCATGGCTGCTGTCACTCCCATGACCCTCTCATCTTGCTTGGCAAGTTCCACTAAGGTCCTACCGAAGACTTCCTGCCAGGGGAGAGGGGAATCTTTACTGACACTGCAAATCTTTTCTCCGGTTTCAGGGTCAAACAAGCCCGGGGCGTGCCATTTAGCCGGATTTTCTTCTGCCGGCTTATACCCTTTTCCTTTCACCGTATGAAGATGAAGAAGGCGCGGAGTCTCCATATCCTTAATGTCATTCAGAATCTTGACGATCTTGATCACGTCATGACCGTCAAAGGGACCAAAATATCTTATGTTGAGTCCCTCGAAGATATTTTGCTTTCCACTGACGAGACTTTTGACTGAGTTCGCAAACCGTTGGATTCGTCCTTTCCCGGCTTCCGTCACAACGCCTTTCCTTCGGAAAGCATTATAAAGTTTTGATCGCCATTTGTTGTAGCCGGCTGAAGTGGAAAGTTCTGAAAGATAATAGTGCAATCCTCCTACATTTGCATCGATGCTCATCTCATTGTCGTTGAGGATAATGAGAAGATTGTTGGGGTTGTTGGCGACATTGTTGAGCCCTTCAAAAGCCAAGCCTCCACTGATAGATGCATCTCCAATTACAGCCACTGTCTTGCACTTTTCTTTTCCGGGAGTGTTCCTGTCGGCAATAGCTCTTCCAAGGGCAGCTGAAATGGAATTTGAAGCGTGTCCGGTGATGAAAGTGTCATATTGGGATTCGAGAGGGGAGGGGAAACCGCTAATTCCACCTTTTTTCCTCTGATTAGCGAAGGCCTCTTTCCTCCCGGTTAGAATTTTATGAGCGTATGCCTGGTGACCAACATCCCAAAAAAGATGGTCGTTGGGAGTGTCATATACATAATGCAAAGCCACTATAATATCTACGGCTCCCATGCTCGAAGCAAAGTGGCCCGGATTTACAGAAAGATTATCTATTATATAACGCCGGATATCGGCGCACAGCTCCGGCAGCTGGTCGAGACGCAGAGAGCGTACGTCAGCCGGCGACGAAATGCTGTCCAGAAGTCCATATCCGGAGGTTCTGGCTGCAAGGAGTGGAGATTGTGCAGATTCCTGTTTCATATAAAGCTATTTCTTGTCTCCTCCAAAATATTTTTTATATAAGGGTACAAAAATTATGATGCCGCTCATCGCCGCTATCAGGATGTTTTTCAGATTGAATCCGTCTGCGGAAGTGAGAAGCCCCAC
>CAMWQY010000151.1 GCA_947176355.1 uncultured Porphyromonadaceae bacterium | reverse complement strand
GCATCTACCTGATGCACATATTCGTGCTCGTCTTCATGTTCCGCTGGCTAAGCCCCCTAATAGGTTCTACCCCCCTGACTATGGCGATAGTGTCGGTAGCCACGTTCGGATCCTGCATACTTATTACATGGATTATCTCAAAGATTCCAGGCAGCAAATATATTATCAGGTAAAATAAATTGTTTATCTTCAGAAGTCGAAGATGATATTGGCGGATACGTTCCAGCCGTTAGTGTGGAGGCACGCTCCGGGTACGGCACTCTGACTAACTGCGTTGCCTATGCCAAAGCGATAGCCGGCTGAAAGCTGGATGAAGTTTATGATGTCAAGACCTATACCGACATCCCATCCGGGTTGTAAAGATTTTGTCGAGAGTTGTTCGGGATTTCCCTTTCCGAGGCGCACAAGAAGTGACGGACCGGTATAGATCATCGGGGCCACGAGATTGTTGGTGGAAGAAAGATAAAATTTGTATTTGAGATGTAGTGGCACTTCAATGAAATCCCTTCCTAACTTTACAGGTCCGGAAACCTCATCGATCAGTCTTGAACTATATCGGGTATATAGCACCGCGATATCGGGAGCGAAACCACAACTCTCCATCTGATATTCGAGCAAAAGACCACCACTGAAACCACTTCCGTTTTTCATAGACATGCCTGGAGCATCGCTAAGCGACGCTTTGGCAAAGGAGCCGCCAAGCCTAAAGCCATAGCGAAGTTGAGCTGTAGCTGAAAGCGACATAAGTATAATAACAAGCAAAATGATCAGGCGTGATGTTGTCTTCATATAAATATAGATTTACGATGGCTTGTAACATAAAATATACCTATCTATGAAACATATCTTAGGGCAAGTTGTTTTCGAAGATTGCGAAATTATGATTTTCTTTATATTCATGCGCTTTAACTGAAATAAATTTTGTAAATTTGCGTCATGATTAAGAAAGAACGAATATCGATATATATATATAGCAGGCCAGTGGCTCTATTTAGTCGCATTTGTTTGCTTATCTTTATGACTATTTCCATAGCCTTCGGAGCATTCGCGCAAGGAGACCGCGATTGGAACCCGAAAGCAATGCCCGGAGAGGGAGAACCGATGGAGACAGTAAAGGAACCATCGGCATGGACTTTGACATATCCTCTTGGTTTTCATATACCGGCGGAAGTGGACACTGCACAATATAATTATCAGCGTCGGAGCATACCTTCGATGGCAAGTGACGCTTGGGCAACCACCGGCAACCTTGGGGGACCGGGAATGAACTTGCTATGGTTTGAAAAAGAAAAGCCAAGTGGATTCTTATTTTATGATGCCCTTGGCTTTTGGATGCCGAGTTTCGCGAAACAGAAATTTCACAATACATATATTCCCACCACTATATTACAATATAATTACTGTGGAAATTCTGAAAATCATCAAGATAGGCTTCAAGCAGACTTTGCCGGAAATGTCAACCGCAGAATTGGCATTGGGGGATTTATCGACTATTTGCACTCCAAAGGGTGCTATAATTATCAAGCAGCGAAGAACTTCAATTTTGGACTTTCCGCCTATTATTTCGGCGACCGTTATGAACTTCAGACATTCTACCAACAGATTTACCATCAGAATCAGGAGAACGGTGGAATTACAGATGATCGCTACATCACAGACCCGGCAGCAGTGCAAGGAGGCGTCACATCTGTGCAATATAAGAGTATTCCTACACGCCTGACATCAGCAAAGAACCGCCTTGATGGAGCTCAATTCTTTATGAATCATGCCTATAAGATAGGATATTGGAGTGAAGAGCAAGTCAACGACACATTAACACGTGACATATATAACCCGGTGATGAAAATCCTTTATTCATTTGACTTTCATAGCTATCGCCATGCATTTAGTGAGAAAAGCCGGGAGCAGGATTTTTGGGAAAATTTCTATTTCGACCAAGCAAGCACCTACGATAATACTAAGCTCAACACCATAAGCAATACCGTCGGAATATATTTGATTGAAGGGTTTAGAAAATGGATGAAGTTCGGTCTTTCAGCTTACGCCACATACCAGTTGAATCAATTTTCACTTCCAAATGCAGTATATGGGAGTGGGTCAGATGGAGAAGATTCTTCCGGAGAGCAAGAACCGTCGCCTGAAACATCAAACTCATTGACGCCTCTTCCTTCATCCGGACTTCCGGACGCTAAACACAACCAAAATTTCGTATTTATTGGAGGAAGAATAGAAAAAGCCCAAGGATCTATTTTACGATATAATGCTGACGTGAGGTTTGGGCTTAGTGGGGATGCAGCCGGCGACCTCGAACTTAACGGGCAAATCTTGACTAATATTCCTCTATTTGGTGATACTGTAGCCATAGAAGCACATGGTGGATTTCACAATACCACCCCCGATTGGATCTCCAAACACTATGCATCTAATCATTTCATTTGGAACAACGATTTTGGGAAAATCCGATCTGTGAAATTCGGTGGATCGCTGGAGATACCTTGGACGAGAACCAAAGCTATGATAAATGTGGAGAACTTGCAAAACCATATTTATTTTGGCAATGACTATTTACCTCACCAATTTGGAGGCAGCGTCCAAATAATGAGCGTAGGTCTGCAGCAAGACTTTAAGGTAGGCATTCTCAATTGGAACAACAGGGTGTGCTGGCAAGTCTCTTCAAACAATGGCGTCATACCTCTACCTCAGCTTAGCGTATACAGCAATCTATTCATCAAGGCCAGAGTATTTAAAGTGCTCCACTTACAGGTGGGAGTTGACTGCGATTACTATACTAAATACAAGGGATATACCTATCAGCCAGCCACAATGACATTTTGCAATCAAGATGAAACGTCGCTGGGTAATTATCCTTTCTGCAATGCATATATCAATCTCCGATTATACCGTTGCCGATTTTATGTGATGATGAGTCATGTCAACCAAGGACTTTTCGGAAGCCCTTATAATGAATTTTCCCTCCCTCACTACCCTATCAACCCTCGACGTTTCCAGATAGGAATTGCTGTTGACTTTGCTAATTGATAGTTGTGGAGTTGTGAAATTGTGGGGTTGTGGAGTTTTTTAATTTTAGAGTTTACTTGCCATGAAAGATTATCGAATAAATACAAAGCCTAAGACGATGCAGATAGTGGTCTATGGGTTGCTTCTTGTAATAGTGATAATAGCGATGTTTGGACTGCGTCATTTTGCCAAGGGGAAAATATCTGCAAATACGGGAGAAAAGGAAGATACTATACATGCCGCCATTGTCTATGGTCCGGATAGCTATCGTGTGCTTGTAGCAGAAGATGGGAATGACAGTATAATTGGAATAAATTATCAACTTCTTGAAGGGCTACAAGATGCTCTTGGCGTAAAGTTAATGCTCCACCCTGTCATCGACAGAGAAGTCGCTATGGAAAAGACAGCACGCGGCGAATACGATATCCTTGCATCTCTTCCTGCCGACAGCTACCTGAAACAGGATTTTCTAACTACAAGAGACATCTACCTTGACAGGATGGTGCTTTTGCAAGTTCGGAATGCAAATGGGACACTATCGGCAAGAAGCGCTCTTGATCTTGAAGGAGATACCATCCATGTGGAGAAAGGGAGCGCCGCAAAAAGACGTCTTGAAAATCTACAGAAAGAGATAGGGGGAACTATCACGATAATTGAGGAGCCGGAGCTTAGCGAGGAATATCTCGCCATAAAAGTGGCTAAAGATGCATGGAAATACTCCGTGGTCAATGAGAAAATAGCAAAAAAAATGAAGGAACAGTATCCAAATCTTGACTATTCCACACCGGTAAGTTTCACTCAATTCCAGGTTTGGGTGATGCCCCAGGGGAGAGATTCGTTGCTTCGCCTTGTCAACAACTACCTTGATCAACGATTAACGATCAACGATTAACGATCAACGATCAACTATTAACTATCAACGATCAACGATCAGCTATAAACTCTTGAAGCGTATTTGTGTTATAAGGGTATGAAAAAGATACTTACCCTTGCAATGCCTTTGCTATTAGCGATGGCATTTGTGCGTCCCGAAGCTAAGGCGTGGGATATTGATGCTAAATACACAGGACCAAAGACGGTCACAACCGACATATCTTGGCATCCCGACATTTTGCCGGGATATGAGGCGCGATATGTCGATCAAGGAGAGCAATTTGACGGTCCTTGCCGATCTACGATAGTGAGACTCAAATGTAAGAAACCTTCGGAAAAGGGGTTCCTTTACATCCATGGATTTAATGATTATTTCTTCCAATCGGAGATGGGAGAACGTTTCGTAGATTCAGGCTATCATTTCTATGCAGTGGATCTCCGCCGCTATGGCCGCAGCAAGGAGCCATGGCAATATCCTTATAATATAAGGGATATGCGGAAATATTATGATGATATTGACTCGGCTGTAGTGCAAATGAAGCGTGACGGAATCACTGACATCACGCTTGGGGGACACTCCACAGGAGGCTTGACAGTGATTTCATACGGAGTTGACAAGGGTAAGGATATCCCGGTGGATAGAATAGTCACCGACTCCCCTTTCTTAGCATGGAACTTCAATTCTTTTTATAGGCACATGCTAATTCCGGGAGTTAGAAACCTATCAACTTTTATCAAGAATGCCAAGATACCTCAGGGTAAATGTGATGGCTATGCGTATTCTCTTTTAAAAGAATTCGACGGAGAGTGGACATATAATACTGATTGGAAGATGATTTATTCGCCTCCTGTGACCTTCTCATGGGTAGGACAGATACAGTCAACGCAAAACAGGGTGAAAAAACATGGCGACAACCTTGCTGTGCCGGTACTCATCATGCACTCAAGCCGTAAGGTAGACGGATGCAACTATGATCCCAGTTTCCAATATGGAGATGCAGTGCTCGACCCACACATGATCCAGGATGTCGGAATGCGCATCAAAAAAATGAGTCCGAACCCTGTGACAGTTTGCACCATAGACTCCGGTCTCCATGATCTCATCCTCAGCAAAAAGCCACACCGAGACGCTGCCTACGACTCTATCTTCCACTTCATCAAAAAATATTGATCCTTAATCATAAAATACGGAAATAAGTCTTCATGCCTTAACAAGCTTGACATATAAATACCATGCAGACTAAAAAATTTTTTTCTATACCATTATAGCGAAAGTATGACGTATTTTTATTAAATTTGCAAGTGGATCTGAAAAAATTTATGATGAAAGAGGATAAGGATACAAAAAAGGATATAAAAGATAAGCAAGATTTCCAAAGATGGCTTTCCGGCATCCCATACGAAGTGGCATTCTGGAGAAGTTATTATGGCAATAAGCGCCGTAGAGACGACCTATTTCAATGGTCGCTTTACGACAAGCCCTGCCATCTTGATAATTTTGACATTGACAAATATATTGATGGTCTTGAAACGCCTCAGCCCAAACTTCTTGATGTCGGGTGTGCGCTCAGCTATATGTTTAGCAGCAATATAAATGGTAAGCATTTGGAGGTTGATTATGTCGATCCATTGGCTCCATTCTACAATCAAATTCTCAGAAGATATAGGATTGAGAGGCCTGAAATCAAATTTGGAATGATAGAGAGCCTTACCGGCTCATACGCTCCAAATACAGTCGACTTCATTCATGTCCGTAATGCTCTTGACCATTGTTCAAATCCTTTAAATGGCATCATTCAAGCTCTTGCTGCACTCAAAAAAAATGGAGTGCTTTATCTCAATCATTTTCGGAATGAAGCAGAGAATGAAGGATATCGGGGTTTTCATCAGTTCAACATAAATGAAAGAGATGGCAACTTTATTCTTTGGAATAAGGATACTGAACTGAATGTCACAGATATATGCAAGGGATTCGCAGAAGTGACCACAAGCGTAACATCGGAAGGAAGAATAGTGTCAGTCATAACAAAAAAGGGTGAAGTCCCCTCTACTCTATACAATCCACAAGAAATTGCCATGCTGATGACATCAAATATGATGGCGACAGTAGAATATTTTCATCATTTCAGATCATCTTCCAAATATCAGACTAAACGAATCGTATCCACTATCGGACATCGCACCATGCGCATGATGCCCTATTCAATTCTAAACAAAATAAAACGATTTGCAGGAAAGTAATAACTTTTTTTGTTTACTATCGTTTTATTTATTAACTTTGTAATTGAAGTTGTTTAAACTTATTTACGAATTCAAATAATCAACTATATATGTTAAAAACAAAATTCTTTTTATTAATCTTCCGCCATCTTTTAGGCATCTTTTGCCTCTCTCATCAGTCATGATGCCCGCATCATTCCTTCTTCAAGAGACAAAACCTGCTCGAAAATCTGACGAAATCTTAATAAAAAAATAAGTCTAAACAACTTCTTTGACAAACAAACTGACGGAACTATGGAAGAAAACAAGGCACCAGAAACCAAACT
>CAMWQY010000150.1 GCA_947176355.1 uncultured Porphyromonadaceae bacterium | reverse complement strand
ACAGGGCATCTACATAACAAGGTATAAAAAGTCCTACTTTCATTTAATGCATAATTCATAATGCATAATGCATAATCTTACGACTTAAGTATTCAAGCGAAAATGCATTTATGACATTATACTTTTGTATTAAAAATTTAATTGAGAAATCAACGAGTCTGCAAATAAGTGACGTGAGTGCGCAGATACTCTTCTACGCCATGCTTGCCGTCGGCACCACCGATACCACTCTTCTTGACTCCTGCGTGGAAGCCCTGAATAGCCTCGAAATGGAAACGATTGACGTATGTCTCGCCGAATTCAAGTTCGCGGATGCAACGTGCAGCACTGTTGATATCGTTGGTGAAGATAGAAGAAGCCAAACCATATTCACAGTCATTTGCCCATGCGATGACTTGGTCAAGATTATCCCACACTACTATTGGAAGTACGGGGCCGAATGTCTCTTCATGGATGATGTCCATATCTTGACGGCAATCATCAAGCAATGTGGCAGCATAGAAATATCCTTTCTCGCCTACACGGTGACCACCACAAAGCACTTTAGCACCCTGGGCAATGGCTTTCTCAACCTTTGCCTCTACACTTTCGAGAGCACGTTTTTCTACCAGAGGACCCATATCTACATCGTCGGAAGAGAATGGATCAGCCACTTTCACTGCCTCGAATTTAGCAAGAAGAATCTTGGTGAATTCATCCTTGATATCTTTGTGTACGTAAAGACGCTCCGCATTGTTGCAGATCTGACCATTGTTGCCGATACGGCTGTCGAGTACAGCCTGCGCAGCGAGTTCGAGATCAGCATCAGGGAATACAATGACAGGAGCCTTGCCTCCAAGTTCAAGCGACACTTTAGTTATATTTGTAGCTGCATCTTTCATAATGCTTTCGCCAGCACCTACAGATCCTGTGACGCTCACAATATCAATCTTCGGGCTTGCAGCAAGTTCATGACCTACTACACTTCCTTTGCCGGTCACTACATTGAAAAGTCCGGCAGGAAGACCGCTCTCGGCTACAACTTCTGCAAAAACGCAGCAGTTGATAGGGGTAAGCTGAGAAGGCTTGAGCACGATTGAGCATCCGGCGATGAGAGCGGCACCCGCCTTGCGTGCTATAAGGAAGAATGGGAAGTTCCATGGCAGGATACCTGCTACGACTCCAATTGGTTTCTTAGTGAGCAAGATTGTCTCGCCGCGGTTGTCGCTCGGAATTATCTCGCCTTCGATGTGGCGCGCAAATGTAGCCATATATTCGAAATAGCCGATTGTTGCGTCTACTTCAATGGTAGCCCAATTTCGGGTCTTACCTTGCTCTTCCATTATGATTTCAATAAATTCATTGCGACGGTCGCGGATACCCTGAGCCATCTTCAACAGATACTGAGCACGTTCGATTGCCGGAGTCTTCTCCCACTCTTTCTGAGCCTTGCGGGCAGCATCAAGAGCAGCCTCTATATCTTCTTTTGTCCCTTCCGGCTGACGGGCGATTACTTCCTCCGTAGATGGATTGAGGACATCAATCCATTTGCCGGATGTGCTGTCGACGAACTTACCGTCGATATACATTTTCAAGTCCTTCATGTGTATGGTTAATTTAATAGTTGGTTTATCGAAAAACAAAGGTAATCAAAAAATTTTATATCTGCAATTTTTTATTCAACTTTCGCGAAATAAATTAATGAACCTCATGACGTGTCAAAACGTTAGATTATTGAATCGAAAAGTATAACCTTGCCGAACGCTATTTTAACGTTTATTGGCACAATATTTGATACCATGAACTACAGAAACAATAGAAATAACCGAAGAAGAGGATTCAATCCTTACTATAAAAATAAAAAACAGACTATGGACGAAAATAAAGAATATAAAGAAAACGAGCAAGAGTCAATTGAAGACTCAAATCTCGACGAAAATGCGGTAATCGATGGCGATTATGCCGGTGAGTCTGAAGACACTCAGGCTGAGCAAGAAGTCAACACACTTGAAAACCAACTTGTTGACCTTCAAGCTCAAGTGGAAAAGGAAAAGAAAGAATACCTCTTCCTTGCAGCAGAGTTTGACAACTACCGTAAACGCACCCTGAAAGAAAAGGCTGAAATTATTAAGAATGGTGGTGAAAATGTCATCAAGGGTCTTCTTCCAATTGTTGATGACTTCGAAAGAGGTCTGAAGGCTGCAGAATCTGACTCCGATGCAAAATCTGTGCTTGAAGGCATGACCCTCATCTACAATAAGCTAATTAAGTATCTTGAAAGTATGGGAGTGAAGGAAATGGCTTCCACAGGAGAGGTGTTTAATTCAGATCTCCACGAAGCTATCGCTCAAGTTCCGGCTCCATCTGACGATATGAAGGGCAAAGTGCTCGATACTGTACAAAAAGGCTATATGCTCAACGACAAAGTGATCCGTCACGCTAAAGTAGCGGTTGCTCAGTAAGACAACAGAAGACATCACCTATAAAGATCCACTATCATGGCAGAGAAAAGAGATTATTATGAAGTGCTGGGCGTCGGTAAAAACGCCACAGCCGACGAAATAAAAAAGGCTTATAGGAAGAAGGCTATCCAATATCACCCGGATAAGTATTCTGATAAGCCTGAAGCAGAGCAAAAAGCGGCCGAAGAGAAATTCAAGGAGGCTGCAGAAGCTTACGATGTACTTAGCGATGACAAAAAACGTCAGCTTTATGACGCTTACGGACACGATATGGGTCCCAAAGGATTCGGTGGTGGCGCCGGAGGCGGAAGCTACGGCGGTTTCAGCGGTTTTGGTGGAGGTGGCTTCTCAATGGAAGACATCTTTGCAAACTTTGGAGACATCTTCGGCGATGCATTCGCAGGAGCCGGTTCCTATCGTGGATATTCAAGCGGTGGTGGCGGACGAGCTCGTAAACCTGTGAATAAGGGAACGGACCTTCGTATCACTGTAAAGGTAAGCCTGAAAGACATTGCCAATGGAGTCGACAAGAAACTCAAGATTCCAAAATTCGTTGCTTGCTCTCATTGCAACGGCACCGGAGCTAAAGATGGCACAGCTTTCCACACTTGTCAGCGTTGTGGTGGCACCGGCTATGTCACTCAGATGCGTCAGACCTTCCTTGGCGCTCAGCAAGTGCAATCCGTGTGTCCTGAATGTAATGGAGAAGGTAAAGTCATTTCTGAAGAATGTAAATTTTGCCATGGCACAGGCGTTGAGAAAAAGGAAACTATCGTCGAATTCCACATACCTGCCGGAGTTCAAGATGGTCAGACCCTCGTTCTTAAAGGGGAAGGCAATGCTCCCCGTCATGGCGGCGTAAACGGCGACTTGCTTATCGTAATTCAAGAAGAAAAGAATTCTGAGCTTATTCGCGACGACCAAGATCTGATCTACAACCTTATGCTCGACTTCCCGACTGCAGCTCTCGGTGGAAGCGCAGAAATACCTCTTATCGATGGAAAGGCTCGAGTAAAGATTGCCCCGGGAACTCAACCTGGAAAAGTACTTAGGTTGCGTGGCAAAGGTCTGCCTGCATTCCAGAATGAACATGTTCGCGGCGACATCTTGGTCAATGTGATGGTCTACGTTCCTGAAAACCTGTCAGAAGCGGAGAAGAGTGCCATCGAAAGCCTTAAAGATAGCAGCAACGTTGTCCCAACTGAATCAACTTCAAAGAGAATATTCTCAAGGCTTCGCCACATCTTCAATAAGGAAAACCGTGGTGAATAAATCAGATAATAGAAAGATCAACGATAAAGGATAATAGCTAAATTAATGCCCCGGCAATCGATCGATTGCCGGGGCATCCATTTTTATCATAATAAAATATTATAAGACTACTTTTTTACCATTAAAGATATAAATACCCTTACCCGGATTCTTGACTCTGCGGCCAGACAAATCATAATAGACATTATCTTGCGCATTGATTTCCTCCACTCCTATAACTGAATTTTCTCCGAATGCTACCGCATTGAAGCTTATTATGCCATCTTCCGATTCCGATATATCCTCTATGTCGTAGGCCAGACGTTTTTTTGACCAACTGGAGAGCGACGGCTTAGTATCAAACCCAAATGAAGTGATATTTTTAGGTCCGGGGAAAGCATCGGCATTTCTTGTGGATGATGTCTTAAGATTGTCAGCCTCTATCAAATCTACATGTTGATGAGTAGCCAAATTATTTACAGCATTGAGCATCCACATATCCTCATCATAATCTACATGCCATACAAGCATTCCATGACCGGGAAGGAATTTATCATTACCATGTTGCTGCCGGTTTTCGAAGAAATAAAATTCTTTCTCATTATCCGTAGGCAATGCATACGCCACATTGGTCGTCGATAAGTCTGTCAGTTCCATTCTCCCTTTTTCAAATGGCTTGAATTCGAGCCATCCGAGGGCTCCCTTCTCATACGATGAATAGTTTGGGGGTGTAAGTCGGTCATTGTTATATGGTCCCTGATCCATTACACTCCATTCTCCCGGAGTGAAACCGCTCGCATAGTTGGTCACATATAAATCGGGCAACCCCATGACGTGACTGAATTCATGCACGAATGTGCCTATGCCGTCAGGACGTTTATAACCACTTGGATATTCACAAGTGCACGCATAGTGATCAAGCTTTACTCCATCAAAAATAAACTCCTCGTCAGGACGCGCTAATGACAAATCCCATGAATGTGGCCACACAGCATTTTTTATCGAGCTGTCATGCTCTCCTTTTCCAGCATAGAATATAAAGACATTGTCAATCACGCCATCTCCATCTCTATCATACTTTGAGAAATCTATTTCATCGTCAAGCAACTTGCAGGCATCAATAGCCATCTCTTCCGGTCTTTTGTCGCTTCCGTACGCATCGTTGCCTCCGTAATATTCACGATTATTGGGCAATTCTACAGGACCATAAACATCGAAATCCGGAAGGAATTGTCCATTTGAGTTATAGATAAACCAATCACGCGCCGATCCGAGAGATCCATAATCGGAAAATCCTTCTTCATTCAGCATTCGATTGAAATAATCATAATTGCCATATTTAAAATCTATGTCTTGATAAGACACTAAGATTACCAATCCTTTTTGCTCACCGAGTACCGGAAATGTCACGCTACAACGGCCGAAATAATCAGGGACAAGTTGATTCTCAGAGTCTTCGGCTCGAGTGAATCCCTTATTTATGACAGCCTTGGAATACATCTTCTCGAGTCTGGAATTCCTGTTTGCCGTCATCATTGAAGCCCACTTGTCAACTTTTTCCATGTTCTGAATCTCCATGGATGCTATTTTGGAATCATTTTTATTAGTAGCCATAATTCCTGATGCAATTGGAAAACCTTTTTCATCAAAATGTGCATATTCAAGACGCCCATTTGACTCAATCAGGAGATTCCCTTCTGGTGAGTATATCATGTGTCCATGTTCATCTCCTACAAGTCTGACATTGATTACACTTCCGTCAGGTTGGGTAAATGCGACAAAACCCGGCTTAGCCGGGATTGCCATAGCAGACATACAAAGTCCGCTGGTCAATATCATTGATAATATGCGTTTCATCCGTTAAAGTTACTTTAAAATTTTATGGACTACACTTCTTAGAGAAATGCAGTCCTGACATTACCATTGGTAAGAAACTGTTGCTCCTATAGAATTTAACGTACCGGAGTTATTATTATTGTACCACCAATAGTTGCAAGTCAATAATTGATAGGTAACACCAATGTTCATCGACCGTTTTCCGCTTTTGCTTGTTGGGATTCTCAAGCCAATTGAAGGTTTCAGCATGAAGTATTCTGACCCATTTATATAGCCGTTTTCTATGGCGAGATAATTCTTTCCTATCAAAAATGACCCACCGGCTTTTATATCAATAAAGAAAGATGGGCTTGTATTTCCTCCGATATTAAATCTGAAATCCGTGAACAAAGGTATCATTACTCCAGTCGTTCTCGTCTGTCGATCATAATTCCATGGGTTCGCACTTTCGCTCGTCTTGGATGTCACTAAGTCAACACCGAGACCTGCTCCCATAAAAAGCCAATTGGCATATTGGAGGCCTTGCACTGTACTAACTCCGGCAAAATTCGCCTGCAAATTACCGACACCACCGGTATAAGAGACATCAACATATCCCCTATACATGAAGCCTCCCATTACTGCAGTCTGAAGCATATTGGCAGCCTGATTTACTATACTATAATACTGAGCAGAGGAATTGAAAATGCCAATTATAGCGAGGAAAAGAGTTAGATAGATTTTTTTCATAATTTCAAATTTTGTGTGTTTACAATGGAATTAAATCTCTATACCTTCACAACAAACACACGCTTATAATGTTCTGTCAAACACCAATATTATTCTGAATTATCTTTTTTAATATTGATTTTATAGGTTTAAAAAAAATGTTCATTAATAAAAAAGAATATGGTGTAACTATTCAGCGTAAGTCTCCGTGTGCTTCAAGGGCAAGCGAAGCAATGCCC
>CAMWQY010000149.1 GCA_947176355.1 uncultured Porphyromonadaceae bacterium | reverse complement strand
AAGAAGTTGAGGAGCTCAACACTAACACTGATGCTTTCGCTGATATGGTAGAAGCACGCTTTGACAAAGTTGAAAAGGGTCTTGGCGATGCAGAAAATTCTATCGAAGAGCTCGGCGCCCTCGTAAAGGACGTAGAGGAAATCCAGACTAATCTCAAGAACATCAGCGCTGACGTTGCTCAGATCGAAGGCATTGCTAAAGAAGTTGAGGAGCTCAACACTAACACTGATGCTTTCGCTGATATGGTAGAAGCTCGCTTCGATAAGGTTGAAAAAGGTCTTGGCGATGCAGAAAATTCTATCGAAGAGCTCGGCAGTGTCGTTAAGGACGTAGAGGAAATTCAGACTAATCTCAAGAACATCAGCGCTGACGTTGCTCAGATCGAAGGTCTTGCTACAGAAGTTGACGAACTCAAATCAAACACTGAAGCATTTGCTGAAAACGTAGAGACTCGTTTTGATAAGGTTGAAAAAGAACTCGCAGATACAGACAAATCTGTTGAAGATCTCACAGCTCAAACTGATGCTTTCGCTACAAGCGTAGAGACTCGTTTCGACAAGGTTGAAAAAGAACTCGGTGATGCACAAAATTCTATCGAAGAGCTCGGTGGCGTAGTTGAGGAGGTAGAGGAAATTAAGTCTAATCTCACAAACATCAGCGCTGACGTTGCTCAGATCGAAGGTCTTGCTCAAGAAAATGCAGCTCTTAAGCAGAGAGTTGAGGATCTTGAAGACGAACTTGATTCAATCAGAGAATACTTGTCTAAGCTGATGGAACAAAATGGTGAGGATGTACCCACAACTAGACCTGAGCTCTAAATCTAAAAATAGATTAATACAATAGTACAAGCTCAAACAATAAGAAAGCACTCGGGAAAAACATTCCCGGGTGCTTCTTTTTTAAACTAATAATCCCCTATTATTGTTAAACTTTTAGTCTAAAACCATAATAATCACATTTAATGAAAAAACTTATTCTATTCGCAGCTGCCGGCATTATGCTGGCTTCTTGCTCAAAAGACAAGGGAACAGCTACAATCCAACTCCCTTCTGACTTCTCTGACAGCACCATCGTAGTCAGCCACATGACAATCGACAATATCTTCAATGCCAAGCAAGCTGAAGACCTCCAAGTGATTTACGATACCCTCAATGTGAAGAATGGTGTTGCAACCTTACATCTTGACAAAGCAGGGGCAGCAAGATACAGCATCGAGCCCCCTGTAATGGCAAGAATGCAACCTGAATTCTATGCAACCCCCGACGAATCTCTCGATGTCAAGATTCTCAGCTTCGAACCCCTTGACTATGACGTGAAGGGTACGAAACTTATGGAAGATATCATGACAATCACTTCCCAGACACAAGCCATCCAACAGGAATATATGGATCTTGTGACTAAAAATCCGAATGTGACGCCGGAGCAAGTGAAGGAAGTTAGAGATCGCTACGATAATGCAATCAAGAAATTTGTCGCCGACAATCCCAATAGCCACGCTATCCCATATATAATCCAGGACCTGAGTGGCGATGACTTCAAGGCTTTATACGACAATATGACTCCTGAAGCAAAGAAGTCTATCCTTATGCCTTTTGCCGAACTCTACAACACCCAAGTGGAAGAGATGGTCAAAGATCGTGAAGCAGAAGAAGCTCGTAAAGCAGAAGTCGCTTCCGGGAAGATAGAGGCTCCGGGATTTACACTCCCCGATCTCGCAGGAAAGAAAGTAAGCCTCTCAGATTTCCGTGGAAAATGGGTAGTGCTCGACTTCTGGGGAAGCTGGTGCGGATGGTGTGTAAAGGGTTTCCCTGCATTGAAAGAAGCATATCAGAAATATGGCGATAAGCTCGTCGTGATAGGAATCGACTGCAATGAATCAGAAGCAGACTGGAAAGAAGGAGTAAAAAAGCATGAACTTCCTTGGATCAACGTCTATAACGGTAACGACCAAGCCCTCTACCAGGCTTACAATATCACAGGATTCCCGACAAAGGCTATCATTAATCCTGAAGGCAAACTTGTAGACCTCACTACAGGTGAAGACCCGTCATTCTTCACTCGACTTGCTGATTTCATCAACTAAGCCAAATCTGATAAAATCTAATAAACTTGTAGGGACGCACGGCTCGTGCGTCCTTTTTTTCATAATATTGCAGTATTTGAATATTTTTTGTAACTTTGCAAAATGAAACGAATAATTTCTTATATTGCTATCCCCTTCATATTCATTCTCTTTGCCTTTTGGATATTGGCTGTGAAGAATGGTTTCATGCTCCGTTGGTATGACGAAATGTCACTTTTCGAGCCGGGGATGGATAGCCTGCGCCAATTCTTGCATTATCCTGGTGGAATATTCCGCTTCGCCGGAACATTCCTGACACAACTTCTCTTCTACCCTGCTCTGGGCGCAAGCGCCTTGATTTTAATCTGGTTGGTATGTGCATGGCTCACACGCATTTCATTCCGATTTTCAGGGGGAATGTATGCATTGTGCTATCTAATACCATTGTGTATGTTAGCCTCGGTGCTCCATCTTGATGAGGGATGCCTTTCATTCGAATCGCAGGGATACGTATTCTATAATTCACTTGGCTTTACTTTCTCTCTATTAGCTTACACCCTTTTCAGCGTCTTGCGTCGCAGCGTATATGCCCGGTGTGCTATTGCCGTCTTTCTTCCTCTTCTTTATCCCATTGCCGGATTTTTCTCCCTTCTCCCTGCCTTGATGTGCGCAATAAGACTTGGAATGGAAGTGGCTAAAACAAAAAAAATCATGCCGGCTATTTTTGCAGCAGCTTCAATTGCGCTTATACTGATCATTCCATTAGTCTATTACAGATATTTCCCCGGAACGACTGTTGACAATGATTATCTTTATCTTAAAGGACTTCCTGAACTGACAATGGATGATTATGATTGGTATTTATGGCAACCGTTTGCCATAGCAACTGTCATATTGCTTGCTTTTGTCATTATGTCGCTATTTATTGACACAGAAAAAGCGACCGGATCAAAAGTGATGACCGGGTGTTCGGTAGCGTTATTCTTCATAGGAATAATTTTTTGTCTGAGTGCAGACAGCAAGAAAAGCGAACAGCTACGCGCCACTGTCTTGATGATCGATGCAATTGAAAACCATGATTGGAACAAGGCTACCCATATCATGTCGCTGACAAAAGAATCACCTAATTATACCATGTGCGTGCTCGACAATCTCGCGCGATCTTACATTGGAAAGCCAAGAAATACTACAAGCGGCATGATGACCGTCACAAAAGATTTCAGACATGATGAAGATCATACCATCAAAATATTTGTAAATGTTCCCGTCAACTACAATATCGGTCGTTTCAATCAGTCTCACAGATGGGCAACGGACCAAAATGTGCAATATGGCAATCGCGTCTACTATCTAAAATACATGGTCAGAAATGCCATAATGAACGGAGATATGGAGTTTGCAAAGAAATTCAACAGGCTTCTCCAGCGCACCATGTTCCATCGCAAATGGGCTGAAGACATGAACCGCTATATCGAAGATCCTTCACTTATCCCGACACTCCCGGATTATGATTTCCTGATGGCTCTGCGCGCAGAAGAAATCATGCGTGGAGAATAATGCAACAATCAAAACCAAATTTCAATGACACGTATTCTTCTATCATTAACAGCTGCCCTCTGCTTGATAGGCTGCAGCCGCCCCAAAGTCCCGACAGACGGAGTGACCGATATATCAGGGCTCCCCACCATTTATCCAGATTATACCGACCTTGTGATTCCACCCAACATTGCCCCCTTGAACTTCGAGATTGACATCCCGGGGCAGGAGTATATAGCTCGTGCTTATTCCCCTTCCGGACAGGAAATACTTTCTGAGGGGAAAACAGTGAAATGGAATTTAAAGGAGTGGCATTCTCTTCTCGAAGAGTGTAAAGGGAAAGATATAAAATATGAAATATTCGTCAAAGATGATGCCGGCAATTGGAATAAATATTGCTTCTCCAATAGGGTTGCGGCAGAAGAAATTGATCCATACATCAGCTACCGTCTTATAGAACCTCTTTACACCTTATACGGATCACTGTCAATATGCCAACGGAATCTTGAATCTTGGGATGAAGATATTGTATTCAATAACTCCACTCATACCACCCCCGGCAGACAATTCTGTATCAATTGCCATGTGCCGCGCAATCAATACCGCGATGGTGCTTCACAAATCCATGTTCGCCATTTTAATGGAGGCACACTCATTATGGCGGGAGACTCAATCAAAAAAGTCAATATGAAATGCGACAGCACTCTTACATCAGGAGTCTACACCGCATGGCATCCGACCCATGACCTTATTGCATATTCTACCAACGAGACCCGACAGATGTTTTTCTCGTTTAGCGACACTCGCCCTGAAGTTTTTGATCTCCGCTCCGATATCATTATATATGATATGAAGAATCAGACGATGAAAAATGTTGCAAACGATCCCGACCTGCTCGAGACTTACCCTTCATGGCATCCGGATGGCAAATCAATTTTCTATGCCGCTGCACGATATCCCGAAGGGGTGACACCAGAGACAGAAAAAGACCATTTCAAGGACATACGTTACGACATTATCCGACGCCGTTTTGATCCGGAAAGCCAAGTTTTCTCACAGCCTGACACTGTGGTTTATGCTTCTGCACAAGAGCAAAGCGCCCTGCATCCAAGAATCTCTCCCGACGGGAAGTGGCTGCTTTATTGCAAAGCTCCATTCGGGACATTCCATCTCCCACACTCAGAGAGCGACTTATTCATGGTTGATCTGGCTACCGGAGAAGAGCATCCTCTTTCCAATGCCAACAGCAAGGATTCGGAGAGCTACCATTCGTGGTCGTCTAATTCAAGATGGGTCGTATTTAGCTCCAGACGTGAAGACGGACAATATACTCATCCATATATTGCCTACATTGACAAAGATGGCGTTGACTCAAAGGCTTTTATCATGCCACAGGAAGATCCTCAGCACTATACACAATTGATGAAATCATACAACGTCCCGGAATTCTTCGTCAAGCCATTCAAATTCTCTCGTTCACAGATCACCAAAGCCCTGGAAGGAGATGCAAAAACCGTAGCATTCCTTCCTCAATAACCTCGTAGGGACGCACGGCTCGTGCGTCCTTTTTTTCAATC
This sequence comes from uncultured Porphyromonadaceae bacterium, assembly GCA_947176355.1. Lineage (GTDB taxonomy): Bacteria > Bacteroidota > Bacteroidia > Bacteroidales > Muribaculaceae > Lepagella. The sequence goes on along the minus strand of CAMWQY010000149.1, from coordinate 1,340 downwards.
AATTATCTTACCGAGCTTCCGCCCTTGCTTGATGATTTTCTTATCTAACGAAGCTGGAGCATACTCCCAATATGGTTTCATCTTGTCTCGGAACTGAGTGTTACCACAAAGTATTTTTTCGAGCGCAGTAGATACGTTTCTCATCATATTGAGGAATGCCACTTCTTGCTTTTTGATTGCCAATTCTTGTCCGGAACGATACTCTGCAAAAAGTGACGGGCGAGCCAACAGACCTCTCCCTACCATAACGCCGGTGTAGTCAGAGGATAATGACTCAATATCAGATAGAGTAGTGATTTCTCCATTGAAAATCACAGGATGCTGCAACCTCGAAGAGAAATCTTTCATATCCGAAAGCAAAAGATTACCCTTATACTGCTGTTTGGCAGTGCGAGGATGCATAGCCACATGTCGCAGAGGCATTGCGTTCAAAATATCAATCAAATGAAGTGCCTCTCCTGCATCATCAACACCCAGACGCATCTTTACTGAAAATTGAATATCAATATATTGCGACATGGCATCCGCGATCTTAGACAACTTATCAGGACTCCTGAGCAACCCCGCCCCACGTCCCTTTCTGACTTGTGGCGGAAACGGACACCCCATATTCATATCGATTCTCTTGGCACCCGCCTCCGCAAGCGTATCGACAAGCAACTTCCATTCATCGACATCCCTGAAAATTATCTGCGGAGTAAGCATCATCCCATGATTCAGTTCAGAAGTAAAATCCCGAAGATCCCGCGCCCTCACCTCCCCATTCTCAGCTCTAATAAAGGGAGTGAAATACTCCACGTCACCCTGCTTTTCACCGAAAAGTCGGAAATGCACACTCCTCCATGCCGTCTCCGTCAATCCCTGCAACGGCGCCACCATCAACTTGAAATCCTTTTCCATACCGCAAAATTAATAAATTTTTCGCAATCTTCCCCACCTACCCCTCCCCTCCCTCACCTTTCCCATCGCGAAGCAGGTTTGTCGAAGCTGAAACATCACTATATACTCAAAATTTCCGACTATTTTCTAGCTATAATCTAAGAAAATTAACTAACTTTGCAATATTATGGCAAAGGAAACATTTATTCAGCATAACACAGCAGATTACAATATCGCTGTTCAGACAATAAAAGACGCAATTCTTCGCAGCCAATATCAGGCGGCGAAGCTGGTCAACCGTGAAATGCTGTCTCTATACTATGGGATCGGCAGGTATGTTTCTGCTAATTCAAGGAAGGGATTTTGGGGTACAAATGCTATTGAGACTATCTCTGAACGATTACGCAAAGAGTTGCCAGGGCTTAAAGGATTCTCGACAACAAGCATAAAGAAAATGCGTC
>CAMWQY010000148.1 GCA_947176355.1 uncultured Porphyromonadaceae bacterium | reverse complement strand
CTCCTGACCCTCCTCCAAGTCCACGCCAACATCCTCTCCCCCTACCTAAACATAGACCGCATAGAATCCAACCTCCTCCGCCTATAAGTCCCCGCGCGTCAAACTATGGAAGTGAGCCATCCCAGCCTCCCACAAAAGCACAGATCCCTCCCAAGCAAACAAAAAAGACCAAAGCACTCGATTGTGGTGCGAACGCAGTGAGTACCCTATGTCTCTGTTTGTCTCGGTGTCCGAACCTCCGGTTCGGCATTTACCCACCTCCCCCAAAAAATTGCTCGTTAATCGTTCATAGTTTATAGTTAATTATTCAGCACTTGCACATATAAAAAAAAATCCCTATCTTTGCAGAAAAAGCTGCAATATGGACAAGAGCAACGAATACATCCGCTTCGACTGGGCAATCAAGCACCTCCTCCGTGAGAAATCAAACTTCGAGATCCTCGAGGGTCTTATCTCCGTGCTTTTTGGTCAAGATGTGAAGATCGAGGAAATCCTCGAAAGCGAATCCAACCAGGATAACGCCAACGACAAATTCAACCGCGTCGACATAAAGGCAAAGAACAGCGAAGGGCATATCATCATAGTTGAAGTGCAGCTCACTCGCCAGCTCTACTATCTGCAGCGCATACTCTACGGCACATGTAAAGCCGTCACAGAGCACATGGCTTTGGGAGAGAAATATGACCAGGTAAAAAAAGTCTATTCCATAAGCATCCTTTATTGCGAATTCGGCGAAGGTGATGACTACGTCTACCGCGGCACCACCGAATTCAAGGGTATACATACAGGCACCGACCTCGTGGTCCGCACCAAGGAAGATGGAGTGATCGTCTCGCATCTACCAAAGCAAGTATTCCCGGAATACTTCCTCGTCCGCGTAAATGCCTACGACAAGATTCCCGAGACCCCGCTTGAAGAATGGATGGACTATCTCAAGACCGGCATGGTAAAAGACGACACCACAGCCCCCGGCTTGCAGCGAGTAAAGGAAAAGCTCAAGGTGCTATCCATGAGCAAGGAAGAGCGTCAGGCCTACGACCGCCATATCGACAACATAATGGTCCAGAACGATGTCCTCGACACAGCCCGCGAAGAAGGGCGTGACGAAGGTTTTGCAGAAGGACGTACAGAAGGACTTGCAGAAGGAAGAGTGGAAGGCAGAGCGGAAGGAAGGGCGGAAGCCATTGCAGAAAAAACTAAGTTAGCAAAAGAAATGGGCTTATCCGCCGAAGTAATATCCAAACTATTCGGCAACAATTAAATCCCATTACCCCTCTTTGCCATCCTTTTCCAACCATTACATCTCCAAGGCAGAAGATTGTGGTGCGAACGCAGTGAGTACATTTCTTATATCTGACAACTGAAAGCTTATAACTATGGTCACCATAAAAGACAAATCCCTTAGTTCAGCGCAAAAGCTAAGTTCCATCCTCTACGTGATGAAGAAAGACGAATTGCTGAAAATAGCAAAACGCCTTGACTTCTATGTCAGCCCCAACATCACTAAAGATAAAATTGCGAGTCGTCTGGCAGCTGGCATGCTTGCTGAGCCGATAGAGATAGTCTCCCGGCTTAGCAAGACAGAACTCCTTCTGCTTGAGGAACTGATCAATGCAGGATCAGACACATACATAGAGAAAAAACTGCGCAAATCTTTCTATATGCTTCAGAAATGGGGACTGGTATTGACATACGAGGACGATGTCAATGGCAAATGGTATTTGCTGATGCCCGATGAAGTGCGCGAAGCCTTGGCTCCAGTCAGTGCCTCTTACATCGCGATGGCAAAGGAAGGAAAGAAAGGACCCTCAGCCAAAGATCTCCGTATTGCCTCCTTCATGGCAGATCTGCTCGGTCATACAGACTTCACAATCGCAAACGGAATGGTCATTAACCATCGTGCTGCAAATTCCGAAGACTAAGCCTCTGACTTTCTTTAAGGTGTAACTATGTAGAAACTGAAGGGATTCCCATTGCTCGGACAAGCCTTACGGACGTGCGATTTTCGTACGAAAAATCACTGTCTTGACACAATTGGACAGTTACAAACATAAATTATTAGAAGTCTCCTATTTCGCTGCTTCCCCTGACACACTCGTCATTTTTGGACGCTTACATCAAGAATATCTTTTCTATAGAAGAACAAAATAGTGAATGATTGAAAATAATCCATCCAACATATTATCTAAACAATAATGGTGAGAAATTATTTTAAATATTTCATTGAAGCGCTTGGCACTTTTTCCGCTCTTGCCACATTGATATCATTCTTGTTGATGTGGAAAAGTGGTGATAACACCAGTACGGATATCAGCATTTGGGGTATAATAGGATGGGGAGCATTGATGCTTGCCATCTGTGCCGCATACGCTTTCTGGATGATTAAGAAGAAGTCTCGTATTGAATTGATGATTAATGCGAACTTTAGATTGACTATCGAAAAGGGAGACCTCTTTTCTAAGGAAGGTATCATAGTCATTCCTGTCAATGAATACTTTGACACCATAGTTAACGAAGTTATTATCAGCCGCAATACAGTGCACGGAGCTTGGATAAACAGATATTGGAAAGACCGAATTCAGGAGTTGGACGGTAAGATAGCTGATGGGATGGCGGCATTGCATGCAGAGGGAATTACGGGTACTGAAGTAGAAGGAAGAGGGCCGGGAAAGGAAGTCAAATATCCTGTTGGGACCTGTATTCCGATACGCGACGGAATGAACACATACGTGTTGTGTGCACTCACTTACTTTGACTCTAACAACAAAGCATATCTCCCACGTAAGGAATTTTCAAATGTCATCGAGGGGTTGTTCGACTGTCTAAAACAGATTTCAACAGATAAGCCGGTATATCTACCGTTATTCGGGACAGGTCTTTCTCGCCTCAATCGTTCTCGCCAAAGGATACTCAGTTTTTTTGTTGAGATTATCGATTTCAAATATTCAGACGCGAATTTTCCAAAAGGAGTACATATTGAGATTCGGTCAGACGCATTCCAAAGTGTAGACCTGAATCAGATAGAATATCATTTCAAGCACACGTTTCACGCTGACCGTTAAAGAACAAAATAATATCCACAGCTATGGACTTGCTCTTTAATCCAAATAGGAAATACAGGATTCACAGTAGCGATATTGCACAAATAACAGATGTGAATGACGTCAAATCTATTTATTCTCTACGTAACGAAAACGTTGTTTATAGTAGATTGAGTTCTCTTATCAAACCATCAACCGGTATAATTGACGGCGATGCAGTGAAGGACATGATTTTTCCAACTGATGGCCCGATATTTTCTAAATTTGATGTGTTTATTTCCCATTCGCACAAAGATATACATGAAGCCGAGGCATTGGCTCGTTACCTAAAATCCAAAGGATGGAATCCCTTTCTTGATCACTATGTCTGGTGTAGTGCAGACAGGCTACAGAAAGAAATAGATCGTGAATATTGCATGACAGATGATGGTAGCCTTTATGTTTATGATAAGGTTCAGTTTTCGTCTTCTCATGTCCACACAATGCTTTCGATGGCAATTCTTGAGATGATAGCCCATTGCGAGTCGTTCATCTTTATTGAAAGCAGCCGTTCAATAAACTACAAAATACTGAAACGAAGAAATATTCGTACTGAATCTCCATGGCTATATCAGGAACTTCAATATGTACGAATGCTCTCTGCGTTAACCTCATCTCCACTACGGGAAGAAAGATTTTCAGATAGTCGGATGCCTCTGAGAATAAGTTACGGAGCTGACCTGGAAGATCTTGAAGTATTGACACACTGGTCTATAAACCGTTGTTTCCCTGACAAAACAGATAGATATCTGAGATGAAAAAAGGATTCAGACTTTCCCTTGACAAGGGTATATTACAACAGATTGAACCACCCGTATTCAAGCATAAGAAAGACGGAAAGTTGGAGGCCTTAGATAGCGTACAGTGTCTTATTAATGAAGGATACGAAAGGACAAGGTCGATTGGTGATGAAGTCTACGTCTCGTTAGCCGACATAATTCTAGCCGACGGTACGGTAGATGGTGATTATGTATTAAAGAATTATTTCCCTACGGTAAAGGCCGATGTCTTCATATCCCACTCCCACGATGACGCAGATCTTGCGATAGCCTTTTCCCAATGGCTATATGAAAATTTCGGGATAACAGCTTTTGTTGACCATACCATCTGGGGAAGCGGAGATAGGTTGATCAAGGAACTTGACAACCGATACTGTTACCAATCAGACACAAAAACATATAATTATAAAACGAGAAACTTGACAACAAGTTTCGTCCACTTGATGTTAGCCTCCGCTATTTCAAAGATGATAGATTCCTGCGAATGTCTGATTTTCCTGAATACCCCACAGTCACTTTCGGCAAATCCAAAAGGGAACACAACAGGGTCTCCATGGATTTTCTATGAGCTTCTAATGGCAAAGTTGCTGATGGAAAAGCGTTCGACGCGACAATTTTCACAAGGCGGGTCAATCCAGGAAGGAGGGCGTATAAGCTTCACAGTACTCCAGACACCACCCACCGATTTTCTGAGTGTCCTTACAGTCCCAATATTAAAAAAGTGGAAAGTCTATGCACCCAATGACAATCCGAAACGTGCCCTTGAAATACTTTACTCACTATGCTGATAGAAACTATTTCAGTACTACATAAGCTTAGGTATGATGCAATAAAGAATAACGCCGATATAAAAGTTGGACATTGATTCAATAATTTCCGAAATAGGATGAATTAATTGAAAGCACAGTTTGCCTGACTTTTCTCAGCATGACGTATTTTCTCCAAAGTAAACAGTTATGCATTTTGCACTATGATATACTTTAGCTTGTGCGAAGCAAATAATATATTACTACTTATTCGTTGATTGATCTTATTTAGTCATTGACTACCATCGTTCATAAATACACTCATACGGCGTTTGGCAAGCCCGGAGGTCTTTAACACATCCACACATATTCGCCTTTTTCAACACAAGTTTCAAAATCAGGGTTTGTCCCCCGTAAAAGTTGCTTGCGACTCTCATTGCCTCGCATATTTCTTTGATTCAATTATATGTTATGTATAGTAGGCCACTCAACTTCAAAGCAATAACACCATACGAGCAACGTCTCAAACTTTTTGAGGACTCTGAAACAGTGAGTCGCATAGACAGCGCCAAAGCATCAGTGCTTTCCCCTAAAGCAAAGGATTGTCAACGGCAACTGAATGATGCCGCCTCCGTTTGGGCTGTCGATAAGAAAAAAATCCTCTTTATATTCTCTGAAATTAACGATGAGGGGCTGCAAAAAGTATCGGTATGGGGTCAGAAGGCACCGGGAGATTATCAACGGATCAAGACCATTTGGGTCACATGCCATGACTATATCTTCGAGGCAGTTGCAATTTTCCTCATTGAATATTTCGAACTCTTCATCCTGACGAAGACATACTCATCAGATATCAGCATGCTACATGATATAGAGGCGGAAATCAAACAATCTCTGCGATATCAGCCATCCAATCTGAAGCATAAGATGAAGCTTCTTAAGTATTGGAATGATATAATTCCTCGCTTCAACAAGATGGTATCGGATTTGGACGATCGTATCGCTATGAATCAGATTCCAAAGCACCTTAAAAGCAAAACGAGAATGAAGACTTTCCTTCAAGATAAAGGTGCAACCTATTACGCCGGGGATAATTTTACTATAGCGGTCCGTAAGGATTACATTGAATATTACATAAAGCTTAAGAAAGGACATGCTGTCGCAAACGTTGAATTGTTCAGTGATGCTGTAAGGATATCAATCGTCTGTAAGCAATTTGCCGACCAACTCTTTGGTAAGGCGATAAGGGAAGGTATCGACGTAGAGCAATATCCTAAGCTTAATGAGTTGCTCCTGGACAATAAGTATACGATTCTAACCGACAGAACAGGCACTGAGGCAGAAACACGAATTTTCCTTGATATAGAGAGATCATTCCCCAACTGGTTGGAGGCACTTGGAGATAGGGAGGTGAGAAGGGAAATCAACGAGATGATGCATTATTTCCTTACCGTCTACAACGAACTCGTCAAATCGACATCCCCCACAATCAAGGCCCTCTCCCGCAATTTCTACGACTAATCATAGAGATTATATGAAGGCAACCATTATAATAGCTATAATATGTAACTGTCCAATTGCCTTTTTGCCGGATCAAAGGATGTGCAGTAATTTTGCAGGTGATAACCAACACCAACAAAATTATGTACTCAAGTAATGAATCTGCGCTTAGTGAGAGTAAAACCAAGCTTGCTTGTGCTTTGCCGAACGATACCTGTAAGGAATACGAGAAGCTGTGGCAGAAGTACCAGACGGAAGGGTTAAACTAATGATAAATGATGAATTCTCAATGATGTAATAATAATGACTCTTATATACTTATCATTAATCTTTAATAATTTATCTTTGGTATAAGGTGACAAACGACGAACTCCGCAGTTTCATACTTGACAGGCTCGCACCCAGTCTAGA